>NZ_RZPF01001056.1:0-1483 GCF_004022735.1 Mesorhizobium sp. M7A.F.Ca.AU.001.01.1.1 | reverse complement strand
GGTGACGACAGGCAATCCGGTCCGGCCTGCGGTGCTGGAAGCGGCCAAGACTGCCTATGCGGCATCTGCCGGGGATCAACCGTTCCGCCTGCTGGTTTTTGGCGGCAGCCAGGGCGCCCAATTCTTTTCCGATGCCGTGCCGGGAGCCATTGCGCTGCTTTCCGACGCCCAGCGCAAACGGCTGGTCATTACCCAACAAGCGCGCGCCGATGACGTGGCGCGGGTCAAGGCGGTCTATGCCACCCTTGGCGTCGCCGTCGAGGTCTCGCCCTTCTTCACCGACATGGCGGCACGCATGGCGGCCGCTCATCTGGTGATCTCGCGTTCCGGCGCCTCGACCGTCTCGGAGATCGCCGTCATCGGCCGGCCGGCGCTGCTGGTGCCTTACCCCCATGCGCTCGATCACGATCAGGCGGCGAACGCGGCGGCCCTTGCCGCTGCCGACGGCGGCGAAGTGCATCCGCAATCCTCGCTCTCGTCCGAACGCATCGCAGCGCTTGTCGGCGGGCTGATGGACGACCCCGATCGGCTGACGGCAATGGCGGCGGGTGCGAAATCGGCCGGCAGGCCGGACGCGGCACGGTTGCTCGCCGATCTTACAGAGGCTATTGCGTCCAAAAAAACCGTTTCGGATTTCAGGAAGGGGACGCAAGCATGAAGATGCCGCAGACCATCGGCCTTGTGCATTTCATCGGCATTGGCGGCATCGGCATGAGCGGCATTGCCGAAGTGCTGCACAATCTCGGCTACAAGGTGCAAGGGTCCGACCAGGCCGAAAGCGCCAATGTGCAGCGGCTGCGCGACAAGGGCATCGAATGCTTCGTCGGCCATAGGGCCGAGAATCTCGGCGATGCCGAGGTGGTGGTCGTCTCGACGGCGATCAAGAAATCCAACCCTGAGCTGAAGGCCGCGCGCGAAAAGCTGCTGCCGATCGTGCGCCGGGCCGAGATGCTGGCCGAACTGATGCGCTTTCGCCAGGCGGTGGCGATCGGCGGCACGCATGGCAAGACGACGACGACCTCGATGGTGGCGACCTTGCTCGATGCGGGCGGGCTCGCTCCGACCGTGATCAATGGCGGCATCATCAATGCCTACGGCACCAACGCCCGCATGGGCGACGGCGAATGGATGGTGGTCGAGGCCGACGAGAGCGACGGCACCTTCCTGAAACTGCCGGCCGAGATCGCGGTCGTCACCAACATCGACCCCGAGCATCTTGACCACTATGGCAGCTTCGACAAGGTGCGCGAGGCGTTCCGCCAGTTTGTCGAGAACGTTCCGTTCTACGGTTTTGGCGTGATGTGCACCGATCACCCCGAAGTGCAGGCGCTGGTCAGCCGCATCGAGGACCGCCGGGTCATCACCTATGGCGAGAATGCGCAGGCCGACGTGCGCTTTACCAATCACCGCATGTCAGGTGCCATTTCGGAATTCGACGTGGTGATCCGCGACCGCAAGACCGGCGGCCAGACTGTCATAGCAG
>NZ_RZPF01001055.1:0-1486 GCF_004022735.1 Mesorhizobium sp. M7A.F.Ca.AU.001.01.1.1 | reverse complement strand
GCAGATGCCTGAAGTTCGGGAATTGCAGGATGGCTGTCTGCCAGCCGGCATTGTAGGCGCTGCAATTGCCGCGCTCATGCGCGATGATCACCAGGCCCGGCATTTCGCCCCGCTCGAACAGCGGCAGCACCGCCTTGGCGCCGGCCCGCGCCTCGGCTTCGTTCTCCATGACGATCACGGCAAAGCGCCTGCCGGTTTGCTGCGCGCGCAGCGACGCCAGCGTTTCCAGCACCTGCTCGGGACGCTTGAAGGTCGGCAAGGTGACGACGGCTTCGACGGCCTCGACGTCAAGCCGCGGCGTGCGTCCCGCGACCGATACCGAACCGTCCGATGGCAAAGGGATCATCCGTGTCCAGCCACATGGTGAGTTGGGCTCTGGTAGCACCACGGTTGATAAGGTTTCGTTAATCACCTTGCACGGAGAAGCCCGCCAGGCAGCGGCTTTCGGCCGTCGAATGTGCAGGCTTAATCAAGGGTTCACCGCACTTTGCTACCGGCTACACCACTGGATAGGTAAGATGCATCTGCTGTTCGCCACATCGATCGTGCCCGACGGCGCTCTCGCCTCGGGCTACGAGATCGCCAACGCTGCGATCATCGCTGCCTTGCGGCGCGCTGGCGCGCGCGTCACCGTCATCGGCTTTACCTGGCCGGGGAAGCCCGCGGCCGACCCCGAAAACACCGTGGTGCTGGGTGCGATCGACGTGCGCACGGAAAATGCCTCCGCGCGGCAAAAGCTGGCCTGGGTCGGCAAGGCGCTGCTTTCGGGCCTCACCTTCGCGTCGGTCAAGCTGCGCGCCGTGTCCGACAGCGATGTTCTCGCTGCCATTGAGCGTGCCGGACCGTTTGACGGCTATGTCTTGAATTCCGTGCAGTTCGCCGGGGCCTTCGAAAAGCTGTTCGCTGAGCGGCCTTCGATCTTCGTTGCCCACAATGTCGAGCATCTTTCGGCGCGGGAGAATGCCGCTGCCGCCGACGGTCTCTTCCAGCGCCTGCTGTTTCGCCGCGAGGCGAGGCTGCTCAAGACCGTCGAAGAGCGTCTCTGCCGCCGGGCGCGCTTCGTCTTCACCCTGGCCGAGGAAGACCGCGCCGCACTCGGTGTCGCCTCCGACAACCGCTCGGCGGTGCTGCCGCTGGTGACCGGTGCCCAGGCGCCAACCCTGAAAAGCCCGCGCCGCACCGATTGCGACGCCGCCCTGATCGGCACCTGGACCTGGCAGCCGAACCGCATCGGCCTCGACTGGTTCCTGGGCAAGGTCGTGCCGCATCTGCGGCCCGATTTCCGCATCCGCATTGCGGGCCACATGCCTTCGGGCGTCGCGTCGAAGCACCCGGGTGTCGAATTTGTCGGCCGCGTGCCCGACGCGCAAGCTTTCGTGCGCGGTGGTGCCGTCATCCCGCTGATCAGCACCGCCGGCAGCGGCGTCCAGTTGAAGACCATCGAAACCTTCGAGCTCGGCCTGCCTTCGGTCGCCACCATCCGTTC
>NZ_RZPF01001054.1:0-1489 GCF_004022735.1 Mesorhizobium sp. M7A.F.Ca.AU.001.01.1.1 | reverse complement strand
CACGCCCGCGGCTACCACGTACTGGAAAGCGGAGCGGCGGCGTTCACGGAGAAAGAATGACCGAGCTGAAACCGCGCGCCGCGCCACGGACGATCGACGAGACGCTCGATCTCCTGACCGGTGCGGACTATGTGGCGGACCGGTCGCTGGCGACCGTACTGTTCCTGTCGTTGCGTATGAAGCGGCCGCTTTTCCTTGAGGGCGAGGCCGGCGTCGGCAAGACCGAGATCGCCAAGGTGTTGGCACAGGCGCTCGGCCGCCGGCTGATCCGCCTGCAATGCTATGAAGGCCTTGACGTCTCGTCCGCCGTCTACGAGTGGAACTACGCCGCGCAGATGATCGAGATCCGCATGGAGGAGGCGGCCGGCAAGGTCGAGCGCTCCGCCATGGAGCGCAACGTCTTCTCCGAAAAATACCTGATCCGCCGCCCGGTGCTCGATGCGCTGACCGGCAAGGCGGGGGCTGCCCCGGTTTTCCTGATCGATGAGCTCGACCGCACCGACGAGGCGTTCGAGGCCTTCCTGCTCGAAATCCTGTCCGACTTCCAGGTGACGGTGCCCGAGCTCGGCACCATCAAGGCGGAAGAGCCGCCGATCGTCATCATCACCACCAACCGCACCCGTGAGATCCACGACGCGCTGAAGCGGCGCTGCCTCTATCACTGGGTCGACTATCCCAATGCCGAGCGCGAGTTGGAGATCGTGCGCCGCAAGGTGCCGCAGGCCAACCAGCGCCTTTCGGCCGAAGTGGTCTCCTTCATCCAGAAGCTGCGCCAGATCGAGCTGTTCAAGGTGCCGGGCGTCGCCGAAACCATCGACTGGGCCGGCGCGCTGACCGAGCTCGACAAGGTGGCGCTCGATCCGGAAACCGTCTCCGATACGATCGGCGTGCTGTTGAAATACCAGGACGACATTGCCCGCATCGAACAGGGCGAAGGCCGGCGCATCCTCAACGAGGTGAAGGCCGAGCTTTCGGCGGCGGAGTAGGCGATGCCGCGCCCCGAGCCAAAAGAGGCCATGCCGCACGGGCGGATCGCCGACAACATCGTCTATTTTGCCCGCACCTTGCGCAAGGCGGGCATGCGGGTCGGGCCGGCCTCGGTCAAGGACGCCATCGAGGCGGTGCTCGCCGCGGGCATCGGTTCGCGCGACGATTTCTACTGGACGCTGCACGCCGTGCTGGTGTCGCGGCATGAGGATCACGCCATTTTCGACGAGGCCTTCCGGCTGTTCTGGAAGTCGCGCGAACTGATCGAAAAGATGCTGGCGATGTTTTCGCCGGTGGCGCCCGACACCAGGGAAAAGCAGAAGCCACGCGCCGCTGAAAACCGAGTCAGCCAGGCGATGTTCGAGGGACACCAGAAGAACCAGCCGCCACAGGAAATTCCCGAGATCGAGGTCGACGCCCGCTTCACCTTTTCCGGCAACGAGGTGCTGCGGGCCAAGGATTTTGCCCAGATGAACGCCGCCGAGATGGCCGACGCCAAGAA
>NZ_RZPF01001053.1:0-1489 GCF_004022735.1 Mesorhizobium sp. M7A.F.Ca.AU.001.01.1.1 | reverse complement strand
ACAAGCGCTAGGCTGTGCGACCGAGCTTCGCATGCAAGGCGGCGATTCGGCAGGTCGAAACAACCGAGCCGTCTGGCCCAACGTGCGGTGCATTCCTGATCGAATCCTTGGACAAAAAAAGAACAAATCCGGATATTGCTTGTTTTTCAGATATTTGATCCCTCTTGCCAAATGAGAACAAAAAAGGTACAAATAGGCAGGGATTACGGATTGTCCGGCCTTCATTGACGACCAAGGGGTGATGTATCATGGCTCAGAATTCTTTGCGGCTGGTAGAGGACAAGGCAGTGGACAAATCAAAGGCTCTGGATGCGGCGCTGTCGCAGATCGAGCGGGCTTTCGGCAAGGGCTCGATCATGCGGCTCGGCGCCAACGAGCAGGTCGTCGAGATCGAAACGGTGCCGACCGGCTCGCTTGGCCTCGACATCGCGCTTGGCGTCGGTGGCCTGCCGCGCGGCCGCATCATCGAGATCTACGGGCCGGAAAGCTCGGGCAAGACGACGCTGGCCCTGCACACCGTGGCCGAAGCCCAGAAGAAGGGCGGCATCTGCGCTTTCGTCGATGCCGAGCACGCGCTTGACCCGGTCTATGCCCGCAAGCTTGGCGTCGATCTCGAAAACCTGCTGATTTCGCAGCCCGACACCGGTGAGCAGGCGCTGGAAATCTGCGACACGCTGGTGCGCTCCGGCGCCATCGACGTGCTGGTGGTCGATTCGGTCGCGGCGCTGACGCCACGTGCCGAAATCGAAGGCGAGATGGGTGATTCGCTGCCCGGCCTGCAGGCCCGCCTGATGAGCCAGGCGCTGCGCAAGCTGACCGCCTCGATCTCGCGCTCCAACACCATGGTCATCTTCATCAACCAGATCCGCATGAAGATCGGCGTCATGTTCGGTTCGCCCGAGACGACGACCGGCGGCAACGCGCTGAAATTCTACGCATCGGTGCGCCTCGACATCCGCCGCATCGGCTCGGTCAAGGACCGCGACGAAGTCGTCGGCAACCAGACCCGCGTCAAGGTGGTCAAGAACAAGCTGGCGCCGCCCTTCAAGGTGGTCGAGTTCGACATCATGTATGGTGAAGGCGTGTCCAAGACCGGCGAACTGGTCGATCTCGGCGTCAAGGCCGGCGTGGTCGAGAAGTCGGGCGCCTGGTTCTCCTACAATTCGCAGCGTCTCGGCCAAGGCCGCGAGAATGCCAAACTGTTCCTGCGCGACAATCCCGACACCGCACGCGAGATCGAGCTGGCGCTCCGACAGAATGCCGGGCTGATCGCCGAAAAGTTCCTTGAGAATGGCGGCTCCGAAGGTGGCGACGACGGGTTCGAGGAGGAATCCGGCGCGATGTGACAACTCGCGAGGTCGGCCGGAGTTCGGCCATAATCGCATTCTATTATCTCGGGCTTAAGTAATCGAGTTCCGCGTTAATGCGTTTTGAAACCGCCGGCCCAGTGCCGGCGGTTTTGCGTTTTGGCGGCGAAAACAGGGCGGTT
>NZ_RZPF01001052.1:0-1492 GCF_004022735.1 Mesorhizobium sp. M7A.F.Ca.AU.001.01.1.1 | reverse complement strand
ATCTCGTCCAAAGGCACGATTGCGGGCAAGAGGATGGTGCCGCAGGCATTCCGCGCCGATTACACCTCCGGCAAGAAGGCATCGGTGGTCGACATCCGCTTTGCAAATGGCAGGGTCACCTCGACGCAGGTCGTCCCGGCGCCGGGCAAGCGCGACCCCAAGAGTTGGGTGCCGCTCGGTGCCGGCGACCTGGCATCGGTGCTCGATCCGATGGCTGCCACCGTCATCCATGCCGACAGCCTCGACCAGGTCTGCGGCCGCACGGTAAAGTTCTACGACGGCGAGATGCGCGCCGATCTGACGCTGACTTACGCTTCGAAGGGCACGATCTCGGTGCCGGGCTACAAGGGCGACACGGTTACCTGCCGGATGGGCTTCGAGCCGGTGGCTGGCTATCGCAAGGGCCGCAAGGCGCTCAACTATCTCAAGAGCAAAAGCCGCATGATGGTGACGTTTGCACCGCTCGGCCAAACCGGCGTATATGCGCCGATCCATGCCACGGTGGGCACGCAGATCGGCACCTTGACCATCAGCGCCGGACGTTTCGAAGCGGTACAATAGCCAGGCGCAGAATTGGCGCGCCACTGGAGACAGAATGGGGCGCGCAACACTGATCGGCTTTTCGGCGGTCGCCATGTGGGCGCTGCTCGCACTGCTCACCGATGCGTCGGGCCAGGTGCCGCCGTTCCTCTTGTCGGCGATCACCTTCTCGATCGGCACCGGTGTCGGGCTGGTCGCGCGGCTGTTCATGCCGGCACCCGACAAGAGCCAGAAGATACCGCCGCAGGTGTGGCTGATCGGCATTGCCGGGCTGTTCGGCTACCACTTCTTCTATTTCACAGCGCTGCGCAATGCGCCGGCTGTGGAGGCGAGCCTGATCGCCTATCTATGGCCTTTGCTGATCGTGCTCGGCTCGGCGCTGATGCCGGGCGAAAAACTGGCCTGGAACCATGTCGTCGGCGCGCTGCTCGGCCTTGCCGGCACCGTGCTGATCGTCACCAAGGGCGGGGGCCTCGCCTTCGACGCCCGTTACGCCTTCGGCTATGCGATGGCCGCCGTTTGTGCCGTGCTGTGGTCGTCCTATTCGCTGTTGTCGCGGCGCTTCCCGTCGGTGCCGACCAGCATCGTCACCTGGTTCTGCGCGGCGACCGCGGTGTTGTCGCTCGCCTGCCACCTGGCGCTGGAACAGACGGTTCTGCCTGACGGTGCCGGCCAGTGGCTGGCCGTGCTCGGCCTTGGCCTGATGCCGGTGGGGGCGGCCTTCTATGCCTGGGACATCGGCGTCAAGCGCGGCAACATCCAGGTGCTGGGTGCTGCAAGCTACGCCGCACCGCTGTTGTCGACGCTGGTGCTGATCGCGGCCGGCGTCGCCGAGCCGTCGCTGCGCATCCTCGCCGCCTGCGTGCTCATCACCGGCGGGGCCGCACTTGCAGCGAAGTCGCTGTTCCTGCGCAAACCAGCGGCTGAGAGCGGAGCCAGGGCGTCCCAAAGC
>NZ_RZPF01001051.1:0-1499 GCF_004022735.1 Mesorhizobium sp. M7A.F.Ca.AU.001.01.1.1 | reverse complement strand
GGCCTTTTGTCCTCGACATGCACGACCTCCGCCGAGACGCCGGCGGCGTCGGCCGATGCCTTGCACTTGTCGAGAACTTCCTTGGCGTATTTGCGCGCTTCTTCCTGATAGGCGGCCAGTTCATCGCCGGCGGCGTAGCCGGCCATGGCGCCGCCCCAGGCGAAGATCGGGAATTGTTCGGAGACGGTGATGAAAGTAACAGAGGCGCCGAGGCCCTTGGCCAATGTCAGGCCGTGGGTAACGCCCTTGTCGGCCAGTTCCGATCCGTCCGTGGCGATGAGCAAATGTTTGTACATGATGACATGACCTGTTGCGCAAGGGCCGATGCCCTTGAGGTGGCGGGAGCCTTGTGGAGGGCTGGCCTTGATATAGTTGCGGCCTCGGGCCGATCACAGGGCCGGCCCCGCCGCGGATCAAGGCCAGGCGACCACGCAGTCTTGTACCAAGCGGATTCCCCTTTGCCGCATCGTCGCCTAAGGTGCCGGTGACATTGAAAGGCAGTCCATGAGCAACCCGTATCCGCAAATCCATCTGGTCCGGCATGGTGAAACGGCATGGAGCCTTTCGGGGCAGCATACCGGCCGCACCGACATGCCGTTGACCCCGGTTGGCGAGGCCGCCGCGCGGGGTCTCGCGGACAGGCTCGAGGGCCTGTCTTTTTCGGCCGTATGGTCGAGCCCGTCGCAGCGCGCCTACAACACCAGCGTACTGGCCGGCTTCGGCGCGCAGAGCGTCAAGAAGGACGATCTGCAGGAGTGGGACTATGGCGCCTATGAGGGGCTGACGACAAAACAGATCCTGGCCGAGCGCCGCGGCTGGAATGTGTTTCGCGATGGGTGTCCAAAGGGCGAGATGGCGGCCGATGTCGGCGCGCGGGCCGACAGGATTATCGCTGGGCTGCGCGAGGCCAATGCCAGCATATTGGTGTTTTCCAGCGCGCATTTTCTGCGCGTGCTGGCGGCGCGCTGGATCGGGCTGCCGCCGGAGGGCGGCGCGCTGCTCGTGCTCGATACGGCCAGCATCAGCGTGCTCGGCTACGAGCATGATTTGAGCGAGCCGGTCATCCGGAAATGGAACCAGAAATAGAGCAGCTTCGGCCAGCGGCGCCGCTTACGCCTATCTGTCGAATTTCCTGATCGCCTCAGCGGTTACCGGCGTGAAGAAATTCACCAGATTGCCGTCAGGGTCGCGAAACAGCAGCGAGCGGTTGCCCCAGGGCATGGTGGTCGGCTTCTGCACAGTGATATTCCTGAGGAGGTCCGAGAGCCTGGCGAATTCAGCATCGACGTCGCCGACGCGGAACTCGATGATGGCGGTGTGGTTGTCGGCGGGGCGGGCGATGTCGCCGCCGAACAGCATCAAGGTGCGCGTGCTGCCGATCGCCAGCGTGCAGGTCGGCGTCGCCAGTTCGGCGAAGTCTTCCGTGTACACCGTCACGGGCATGCCGGTGATCTCACCGTAGAAGTGAACGAGACGCTGGACGTCCGACGTGATGATGC
>NZ_RZPF01000104.1:0-12171 GCF_004022735.1 Mesorhizobium sp. M7A.F.Ca.AU.001.01.1.1 | reverse complement strand
GTCGAAGCCTACGCCAGGCGTCTGCGGCTCGGTTCATTGCTGATGATCGACGGCTCCCGCCACGAAATCCTGCAGGAAGCCGACATCTACCGCGAGCAATTGCTCGCCGCCTTCGACGCCTTCATTCCCGGCAGCGACGACCCCACGGCCTGACGGCCGCCGGTCGCTGGTCAGCCGCGCAAGGCAGCCATGGCAGCTGCGTGGAGTTCCGGCGTTGCAGCCGCCAGGACATCGCCGCCCTTTTCCGCAGGCCCGCCATCGAATGTGGTGACCACACCGCCTGCCTTCTCGATGATCGGGATCAGCGCCACGATGTCGTATGGCTTCAAACCGGGATCGGCGACGATATCGACGCTTCCCGAAGCGATCATGGCGAAGGCATAGCAATCGGCGCCATAGCGGGCGAGTTGGATCTGTCTTTCGAATGCATCGTAACGGTTGCGCGCTTCGCCTTTGAATAGCGCCGGCGTGGTGGTGAACAGCGTCGCCTGGTCCAACTTCGTCGTCTTGCGGGTCGTCAGTTTTCGCGGCCCGCCCGGCCCCTCATAGTGCGAACCTGAGGCGTTGGCGTAGAACAGCTCGCCGGTGAAGGGTTGCGCCATCATGCCGGCAACGGCGTCACCGTCGACCGTCAGCCCGACCAGCGTGCCCCACACCGGCAGGCCGGAAATAAAGGCGCGCGTGCCGTCGATCGGGTCGATCACCCAGACATGCCGGCTCGAAATGTTCTCGCTGCCATGCTCCTCGCCAAGAATGCCATGGTCGGGATACTCGGCAGAGATCAACGCCCGGATAGCGCGCTCGGCCTCGCGATCGGCCTCGGTGACCGGATCGAAACTGCCCTGTTCCTTGTTGGCGACCGCGCCTTGGGCACGAAAGCGCGGCAAGGTCTCCGCCGCCGCCACCTGCGCGATGCGGCGCATGAAATCGACACTGATGTCCAACTGATTCTCCCGCACTGCAGCATGTCCGAGCCGTGCTCTGCCGCCAATTTCGTACCAAAACAAGTGTGTTCGACTACTTCTCCGCGACGGCATCTGTTGCCCGGATGTCACATAAGCGTCGTCGAAACGCAATTTCCACATCAGAGTGAATTAAAAAAGCCTGAAGGTCGCTTGACATTTGTGCAACGCACAATACCCTTGACCTCGGACAGGGTTTCCTGTCCATGCCCTCCTTGGGCGTTTCCTCCCTAGACTTCGACCGTATCGTGCAAACGATGCGGTCTTTTTTTACGCCGCGATTTCACTCCGCGGCCAGCGGCAGGTCGATGAAATGATGGTCGGGCATCGACATCAGGTCGGCTGAGAACCGCGTCAGATCGTCGGCCAGCGCATCGAAGCCGGCGGCCTTCTCGAATGTCCGTTCGTTCATGTAGAGCCCGCGATTGACCTCGATCTGCAGCGCATGCAGATGGCGCGCCGGGCGGCCGTAATGCTCGGTGATGAAGCCGCCGGCATAGGGTTTGTTGTGGGCAACCGAATAGCCCATGGCGCTGAGCAGGCCGATCGCGGTCTCGGTCAGGGCGGCGGTTGCCGAGATGCCGAAACGGTCGCCGATGATGAAGTCGGGCCGCAGCCCGCTGTCGCCGACACGGATGCTCGCCGGCATCGAATGACAGTCGATCAGCACGGCAAAACCGAACCGCGCATGGGTCCGGGTCAAAAGCCGCTTCAGCGTCTCGTGATAGGGCTTGTAGACGGTTTCGATCCGGGCAACGGCTTCCGACAGCGGCAGGCGGCCGGAATAGATGTCGAGCCCCTCGCCGACCAGCTTCGGCACCGTGCCAAGCCCACCCGCCACCCGCGCCGAGCGGATGTTGCAGAAGGACGGCACTGGCTCGGCGAACATGCGAGGATCGAGCTCCCACGGCTCGCGATTGACGTCGAGATAGGCCCTCGGAAAATTCGCCGCCAGCAGCGGCGCGCCGAGCGCCACGGCACCGCCGAACAGCTCATCGACGTAACAGTCTTCCGACCGGCGGATGGCGTTGCGGTCCAGCCTTGCCATGGCCAGGAACCGTTCGGGATAGTAGCGGCCGCTATGCGGCGAATTGAAGAGGAAGGGGACGCGCTGCTCGGCGCCCGACCGGATTTCGAAGGGTGGAAAGACCGAAAAATCCTCGGCTGCCGTCTTCAATTTGAACGAACCCGAAAACACCAGTGCATCATGATGTGAAAGTGCCACCTTGCAGGCCGCGTGTCCAGCATTTCAGCGGCGGCACACCCCCGGCAAATATGGATCATCGCCGTCCGCGTTCACTTGATGTTTACCCTCACCTCCTCATATACAGGATGGTTAACGGGCTTGCCCAACGGCAATCTCGGGCGGGTGATTCGGACAGGATATCATGGCACGCATTCTTCTGGCGGAAGACGACGACGATATGCGTCGGTTCCTCGTCAAGGCGCTGGAGCGCGCCGGTTACCAGGTCAGCGATTTCGACAATGGCGCCAGCGCCTATGAGCGGCTGCGCGAAGAGCCGTTCTCGCTGCTGCTGACCGACATCGTCATGCCGGAGATGGACGGCATCGAGCTGGCGCGCCGCGCCACCGAGATCGATCCCGATCTGAAAGTCATGTTCATCACCGGTTTCGCCGCCGTTGCGTTGAACCCGGATTCCAAGGCGCCGAAAGACGCCAAGGTGCTGTCGAAGCCATTCCATCTGCGCGACCTCGTCAACGAGGTGGAGAAGATGCTGCAGGCGGCCTGAGCCGTTTTCTAGGCGAGGCGCCGCACCTCTTCGCCACTGCGGCGAGACGACGCCTTCTTTCCTTTTTCCTGCTATTGACGCGCTGGATCAAAAATGGTGTATGCGCGGCTTCGGATGGGCGTGTAGCTCAGCGGGAGAGCACTGCATTGACATTGCAGGGGTCACAGGTTCAATCCCTGTCACGCCCACCATCCAACCAGACAAATCAGACTTGGATCGACATGCTGGCCGGCTCGCCAGACAAAGCGCGTGGGCATGACGCGCGGGATGAGCAGCGTCGAGGTGCTGGCGGAAGAACGCCTCACTTGGGATAAGCAGGGCACAGCGTGGCACAGGGCCGTCCAGGGCGCGCGTTACACAGAGGTGGACGATTTCGGTGCCTCAAGGGGAGGCTGGACGTTGGCGAGCTTTCGAGCGCAACCCGCCCGTCCCAGCGCTGACCGGAACGGGCGACACGCAATCAGATCATTGCGGCGCTGGATCAGGCGTATTTCCCGGCCTGTCGCCGCCGCCCTTGCCTTCGCGGCAAGGCTCGCCGATGCCGCAGCATTTGCCGTTATAGGTGACGCCAGGCTTCAGCTTGTCGCATTCCCTGGGAGCGGTTGTCTTGCAGCCGGCCAGCACCGAAACGGCGATGGCGGCCAAAAAGACGTTTCTCGAGACAGTAAACATAAGACGTTCTCCTTGATGAACCATGTTTGGACACATCACTTGGTCGCGCCTCGGGTGAATTGGTTCACAAAAATAGTGATGGCGGCGAAAACAACCCTCACGGTTATTCGACAGAGGACACTCCTGGGCAGGCGCAGCAATCGCGTGGCGACGTGTCGGCGACGGCGAACACGCCCACGATGACGATGGCGGCCGATGCGGCGTCCTAGATGAATTGCGTGGTCATCTGGTCTAGAATCCAGCCAAAGCCCTGGTGATGCCGACAAGATGGCAACGAAGATCACGGCGGCAATAAGCTGAGCACGGTGTTCCTGGACCTGGGGCGGGAACGCAGCACTGATTTGGGTTGAAGATAAGCGGGCCTTGCGGCATGCGTTCCGGGACAAGGTGAAGTGAGGAGTTTATGCGGGGCGTTGCGATTCTTACAGAGGGAAGAAGCGGTTCGAACTGGCTGGGAAGCCTGACGAACGCAACTGGCCTGATGGGACGGTCGGAGGAATGGCTTGATCCGGCCTATCTACGTTTCGATCCCCGCACCTATGATGATCTTGAAAAAGCGGTCATCGAGAAAGCGTCGACCGACAACGGGCGGTTTGCGATCAAGTTGTTTCCGCGCCATCTGGCCTGGTGTAAGGAGAAATTCGGAAAGGATTTTCTATTCGAGATTCGAAGAAAACACGGCTTGGAATTCATTTTGTTGGAACGTCGCGACCGAATTCAGCAAGCTATTTCGTTCTACCGAGCTAGGATGTCTGGAGTGTGGACGAGCCGGCACGAAGGGAAAGTCAATCCGCGCTCTGTTCCTTATAGCTTCGCCGACATCAGCCAAGCGTATTTCCAGATTGATCGAAGCTATGCGTTCTGGAGGTCCTACCTACAACTTGCGGGGCTGGATTGTCGTCAATTCGTCTACGAAGATTTGCAGCAAGACCCACGGCCCTATCTGGAAGCTGTGGCGGATTATATGGGCGTCCAGGTCCCGGAAGACACCGCCAATTCGAGATTCACTGTTCAACGGGACAGCCTCACGGAAGAATGGATAGTGCGCTTTCGTGAGGACGCAGCGGCCAAGGGCGCCATTGAGGGCATCGGGGAGATGGCGGTGCCAAGAACGCTCGACAATATCGCCCGCTTTGCCCTGAAACGGCCCCTGATCCGAAAGCGCTTCTAGAGGCAGGTACTTTCTTCGGGGAAATTCGATGATCGTTGCAGCTGGCTCGGTTCCAGCGCTCGATGCCCCGGCTCTTCCTCCAGAACACCTGGAGTAAATCGCGCCGGTCAACCGTCTGCCCGCAGTAATGATCTTCTTCCGGGATGTCCTGGCCGCCGTGCAGCTTGCTGGGAACGGCGGGCCAGGGTCAGATAGTTTCGTCATGTCGCTCGAACCTGCCATTGCGGCAAAAAGTTCCGGAACCATCCTTCAAGCTGATGGAATCGCGGATCGCGTGTGCAGGATCGGCATTTCCCGGCTGTTCGCCGAGGTAGAGCGGTTCGCATTTGGGTTGACTTCTAGCCTGCGCCTGGCGCAACGCCGCATGTAGTGCTTGAAGTTGGCGAAGGGTTTCTCGATTGGGTTGAGGTCCGGACTATAGGGGGCAGGAAGGAGAGCCTCGCGGAGCCAGCCTACTGGTCATCGTCATCGTTATTGTCTGGATTGTCGACCAAACATCCCGCGCCGTGACACCCTTGGTAATTGCCTTGAGTGTCGAAATTCGGATTGCCATCCTTGTCGTAACTCGGCCTTGGATCGATGTAGCTGTCGTCCTTTCGACGCGCTTCCTTGCGATCCTTGTCTCTCTGTTCTTGCGCGGCCATGCGATCCAATGAGCGCTGCTCATCTTCTGAACGTTGTGAGGTCTGTTGCATCATGCAGTCGGCAAACCTGTTGGTTCCTGGCCTGTAGCCGTAAGACGCGCACTGTTGCTGATCCATTGCGCGCTGATCCTCAGCGCTGACGCAACCGGCAACCGCCAACGGCACAAGCGCGATCAGCACATATCTCATCTTGAAATTCGGCATTTTGTCACTCCAGATTATTCTGATGGCACCGGGCAAGAGAGGTCACCCTCCTGGCAGTTCAGGTAGGCCTTCAACTGCCTGGTGCGGGCCTTGGTCAGGTCAGCCTGACAAGCAGCGGCAACCATCGGCGCCGCGGAGCCACCATCGTCACCGCTGGATTGAAACGTGCATTCGGCGTTGCGGAACGCAATCCACGCTCTCTGCGCTTTCACGAACCGTGCCTTGCCGTCGGAATCATCCGTAAGCCGCTTCTGGATTTGCTTGAAGGTCTGGTTCAATGCCTGATCGGCTCTTTTGAAATCCGAAGCTGGATCAGCCAGAGCCGCGGTGGCGGCGAACGACAGCATGGCGACCGCAGCAAGTAGAAAACGCATGATTGTATCCCCCTCATGAAAACAACCACAAGTAAGCACGCATAGGAGCAGCCGGCAAGGCCTGGAAAACCATATAGTAAGCAAAGGGTTGTCGGGTTCAACAATGCAGGACGGACGAGGCTAGGGCCGTGAGGTGATATGCGGGGAGTGGCAGATAACTCATGTATTCGATGCAATGGCGGTCGAATGCGGCCGCCACAAGCTGACCATGTTTGGACACATCGCTTGGTCGCGCGCCGGGAGGATTGGTTCCAAGAAAATTGCGATCACCGGCGCATCTTTTGCGAGCTTGCCTTTGCGTGAAGGCGAATCGCCGATGCCGGGGCATTTGCCATGCTATGTGGTTTTCGGATTTGATTTATCGCATTGTCCTGTCGGCGTTGCCTGGCAACCTGCCGTCACTTATGCAGCAGAACGTAACAGGACATTCGCAACGTTACATGCGAGAGACGTTTTCCATGATTGATCGTGCCGCACAATTCAGGGCTTCGTCGCCTCACGCTCAAAAATGGTCCAGAATCAAAGTCGGAATGATTGGCGAAACCGCGCGCATCCCCGAGGCGGTGATCGGGATCCGGTCTCCCTGCGTGCCGTCATGAGTTCACAGTCCGGTAGGACAAAACTATCGTCCTGGCCGAAGATATATCGCGAACTGAACCGTGTGCGCACGCAATTGCGGTCGCCGTGGTCGACATTGGGCAACGCGCTCATTTCCGCAAAGCAGAATGCTGAATACCGGCGCGGACTCGGCAAGCGGATCGAGGCCGCCCGCGAGACTTACACGGCGTCGCCGATCTCGCAGATTGCCGACAGCTTCATGCTCGTCCGGATCATCGGCAATGATCTGGAACCGCGACACCGCAAGGGCCAGTCATTCGACAACGTGCTGTTCATTCTGGACAACGAACCGGTCTTCGACGCCTGCGAAAAATTCTGGATCGTCAATCGAATAGTCGACACCGACGAGGAAGCCCGGATCATCGGCCTGCTCGAAAGCCGCCGCCAGAATTTTCATACAATCCCCTTCGAACTCGATCAGTACCGGAAGATATCCTGGGACGTCGACCAGCTTGTTGCCGGCGACCTCCGATTCTCAGAGAAGGGCCGGGCGAGCGGACAGTCCGCGCGTTACGAAACGCACATCCGCCGCAGCAAGAACCTCTATGTGATGAACAACAATGGGGCTCGCAACGCCGCGCTCGCGATTGCCCGCGACAGGGCAAAATGGCTGATGCCCTGGGACGGGAACTGCTACCTGACAGCCTCTGCGTTCCAGCGGATACGGTCCGCGATCGAGAAAAACCCGCACCTTCCCTACGCTGTGGTGCCCATGGCGCGCATTGTCGACAATGCGCTTCTGCTGGACCAGAGCTTTCAGCCGCCGGCCGAGGAGGAGCCGCAGATCATATTTCGAGCCGATACCACGCAACTGTTCGACGAAAACTATGGTTACGGAAGGCGGCCAAAAATCGAGATGCTGTGGCGGTTGGCAGTTCCTGGCCCCTGGGACCGCTACCGCGACGACGCCTGGGATTTTCCACGCCCGGTCCGGGCGGCGGATGCCGGGCTGCTCCAGAAAGCGGGCTGGGTGGCGCGCCTGGATTCAGGGCGTTCGCATCTGGAGATCGGCAAGGCCGGCTTCGTCGCGCGTCTGGTCAGCCGCGATCAGGCGATCGTCGATATGGTCGATCAATGTGACGCCAAGGCAGTCGCCGCTCGGCTTGATACCTCCCGCCTGGCCTTTTATGACGAAGACGCCCTGGCCAACGCGGTGAAGGACGGGCCCATCCTGCACCATCTCGAAACCGCGGCCGGACAGGCACTCGCCCGCGGTCCGTTCAGCGTGCTCGACAAGACTGGCCTAGCCCCCAGCGGGGATCCCCAGGACTATTTTCACCCTGCGCCTTACTGGTGGCCCGACCCCGACAGACCCGACGGCCTGCCCTATATCCGGCGCGATGGCGAACGCGTGCCCGGCACGGCATTGTATGCAGCAGGAAGCGAAACCTACGATCGCACACGCTTGCAGCGCGTCTTCGACGACACAACCGTGCTTGCGCTCGCCGCAACCGTGCTTGATGGGCATCATTATGCCGTCCACGCCGCCAGGCTCTTTCGCGCATGGTTTATCGATCCCAGGACAAGAATGAACCCGCATTTGCGCTATGCGCAGGTGCGGTCGGGCCACGACAACAATGAAGGGTCCGGCCACGGCATCATCGAGCTGAAGGATTTCTATTTCTTCCTGGATGCCGTACGCCTGCTCGAGCGAACAGGAGTACTGGGCGACGAGGATCGCGAGGCGTTCAGAGCCTGGCTCGGTTCCTACTGCGAATGGCTGGACACCGCGCCGGCAGCCGCGACGGCCTTCTGCAGCAGCAGCAACCAAGGAACATATTACGATTTGCAGCGGGCATCGATCGCCACGTTTCTTGGCGACAGCGCCACCCTGGCCAAGATCAGCCTCTATGCTCGGGAGAGACTAGCAACCCAGATCGCAGCCGATGGCTCCTTGCCCAGGGAACTGTCCCGCACGCGCCCCAGGCACTACGCCATGTTTACCTTGCAAGGCTGGACGTCGCTGGCCCGTGTCCTGTCTTCGGTCGGTGACAATCTCTGGCAACACAAGACAGCCGAGGGGCTGGGACTGGTCCAGGCGCTGCACTGGCTTGTTGCGCACGAGAACAAGCCACACACCATGTCGGCCGAAACTGTCGATCCGGATCGGCTTGGGCCGCTGCTTCTCGACCTGACGCACCATGATCCCGCAGGAATGCCACCTGCCGATCTGGGAAGGGCGACCAAGCCCATTTTTCATCCAGACGAGGCAATCGCGCCTTTTTGGCTGTGGCGGAGACATTAGCGACGCCCGGCATTCCTGGCCTGTTACGTCGATGATGAGAACCACTTTCCGCGCTTCAAACACCCGCGACGGTGCAAAGGCTCTTCATCCTGGTCACCGCCAGTTCCGGATCGGCCAGCAATCCGGCCTGGTCGGCAAGGCGGAACACGTCGGCATAGTGACGGATGCCGCGCGCCGACTGCATACCGCCGACCATCGCAAAATGATCCTGATGGCCGTTCAGCCAGGCCATGAGGACGATGCCGGCTTTGTAATACTCGGTCGGCGCCTCGAAGATCTTTCGCGACAGCGGCACGGTCGGCGCCATCAACGCGTCAAAGCCGGCGCGGTCGCCTTCCGCCAGTTTCGCCAGCGCCGCGTTGGCAACCGGCGCAATCGCGTCGAAAATACCCAGCAATGCGTGCGAGTGCCTTTTCTCGTCGCCGGCGATCAGTTCGGGATAATTGAAATCGTCGCCGGTGAACATGACGACGCCGTCCGGCAGACGGTTCCTCAGCGCGACCTCCTTGCCGGCATCGAGCAGTGAGATTTTTATCCCCTCCACCTTGCCAACGTGGCATTCGATGATGGCAACGACTGTATCGAGAGCGACCTCGAAATTCTCGCTGCCCCAATAGCCCCTGAGCGCCGGATCGAACATGTCGCCCAGCCAGTGCAGGATGACCTTGCCGGAGGACTGTGACAGGATGCGGTCGTAGACCCTGACATAGTCGTCCGGCCCTTTGGCAACTGCCGCCAACGCCCGGCTGGCCATCATGATCGCCTTGCCGCCGAGCCCTTCGATTAAAGCGAACTGCTCTTCATAGGCCTTGATGACGTCATCGATTGTTTTGGCGGCGGCGGGCGCCAGATGGTCGGTGCCGGCGCCCGAGGCGAGATCGGCGCCATCGACCGTGCGCGCCTCGGCGATCGAGCGGCGGATCAATTCCTGCGCGTTTGCCCAGTCGAAGCCCATGCCGCGCTGCGACGTGTCCATCGCTTCGGCGATGCGGAAGCCCAGCCGCCACAGATGGTGACGGAACGCCATCGTCCTCTCCCAGTCGATCACCGGTCTGGACCACGGATCGGTCATGGCGAGCGGATCGGCAACGACGTGCGCGGCGGCATAGGCGATACGCGAAAATCGCGCGCCGATGTCAGGCTGCACGGGCTCGCCGACCAGCGTGTACCGGGTGCTGCCGCCACCCTCACCAGGCAAGGAAATGTCCATCCATCGCTCCCTTCACAACGCTACTAAATGGAACGTTCCAATAAATCAAGGACCTTTAAGATTCGAACTCCCTGCAGGATGAAATGCTGCATTGCAACAGGAAAGCCTTATGAAGCATGCCATTTGAGTACGCACAATCGATGTTCGAGGCGCGGGAAAAATCCCGATTGACTCACGAGCGGAGCAGAGATTAGAACGTTCCAATAGTTTTGGGCCTGCAGTCGGGAGGATGCATCTGGATGGCCAACCGGGCCAAGGCGACGATATTCGACATCGCCCGCGAAGCGGGCGTGTCCAAATCGACGGTATCGCTCGTGCTCCAGGGCAGCGGACTGATCCGGCCCGAAACAGCGAGCAAGGTGCGCAAGGCGATCGAGGATGTCGGTTACGTCTACAACCGCGGCGCCGCCAATCTGCGCAAGGCGCACTCCAACGTCATCGGCATGGTCATCAACGATCTCACCAATCCTTTCTTCGCGGAGCTGGCGGTTGGCATGGAGCGGGTCTTCCAGTCGGCCGGCATCGTGCCGTTCATCGCCAACACGGCGGAAAATCCGGTGCGCCAGGAAGAAGTGCTGAAGTCGCTGATGGAGCAAGGCGTCGCCGGCCTCATCGTGTCGCCGGCTCGCGGCACGACGCCGGGCGCCTTCAGGCGGATCGAGACGGCAGGTCTGCCGGTGGTCTTCGCCATGCGCCGGCTTCCCGAGAGCCGCATTCCGGTCATCGCGCCCGACAATCATCGCGGCGCCTATCTCGCCACCGCTCATCTGATCGGCAAGGGACATCGCCGGCTGGTCTTCTTCGGCGGCTCGTCCGATCTCGTCGTCTATCACGAGCGGCTTGGCGGATTTCGCGAAGCCTGCGAGACGCAGGGCATCTCCGACCGCGACACTCTGGTCGTCGAGGGAGAGACCAGCCGCAGAGGTGGTATCGCATGCCTCGAAACCGCTCTCGCAATGGCTGAACCGCCGACCGCGGCACTCTGCTTCAACGACGCCGTCGCCTTTGGCGCCATGCTGGCGCTGCGCAAGCGCGGGCTTGAGCCGGGAGTTGATTTCGCCATCGTCGGCTTCGACGATGTGGCCGAGGCCGAGCACTACATGCCGGCTCTGACCAGCGTCGCGGTGGACTCGGCGGGCCTCGGCGAACGCGCCGCCCATGTCATGTTGAAAATGATCCAGTCACGCACAACACGGGCCGAAGACCATATCGGCGCGGTCAATCTGGTGGTCAGGGAAAGCTGCGGCCCGGATCGCCGCATTCGAAACAGGGCGGCCGGTTCGGGAGGCGCTGCATGAGCGTCAAATGGAGCTTGATCGGTGCCAGCACGATCGTCAGGCAGTTCATGATCAACGCCATCCGCGCGCAAGGCGAGGACAGCATCTGGTCATCGGCGTCAGTCGAAGCAGCATTGCAAACCGCGAAATCAGGCAAGGCGGTCGCAATCGAGCCTAAGCTCGGGAGTGTGAATTGAGCAAGGTGGTCTCCGCAGCGCAGGCAGCCGGCCTGGTCAAGGACGGCATGGTCGTGTCGGTGTCCTCGTCGAGCGGCCTCGGCTGCCCCGATGCGGTGCTCGCCGCGATCGGCGAACGCTTCGACGCAGAAGGCCATCCGAAGAACATCACCACGCTGCACCCGATCGCAGCCGGCGACATGTATGGCATCAAAGGCATCGACCATCTGGCCAAGCCGGGACTGCTGAAGCGTACCTTGTGCGGCTCCTACCCGTCCGGCCCCTCCTCTTCCGAACCGCCGCAGATCTGGAAGATGATCGGCGACAATTCGGTCGCCGCCTACAACGTGCCGTCCGGCATCCTGTTCGATATGCACCGCGAAGCCGCGGCCAAGCGGCCGGGCGTGCTGACCAAAGTCGGTCTCGACACCTTCGCCGACCCGCGCCACCAGGGCTGCGCCATGAACGCCGCCGCCAGCGAGCCGATCGTTTCGGTGCAGCAGTTCGACGGCGAGGAATGGCTCTATTTCCGCTCTATCGTGCCGCAGGTGTCGATCATCCGCGCCACGTCGGCCGACGAGCGCGGCAACCTCACCTACGAGCATGAGGGCGCCTATCTCGGCGGACTGGAACAGGCGCTCGCCGCCCGCAACAATGGCGGCATCGTCATCGCGCAGGTCAAGCGCGTCGTCGAGAACGGCACGCTGAAACCGCATGACGTGCGCGTGCCGGGCGTCCTGGTCGACCATATCGTCGTTGCGCCCGACCAGTTGCAGACGACGCTGACACCCTATGACCCGGCGATCTCGGGAGAAATCTTCCGGCCGCTGTCGAGCTTCCGCACGCCGGAGATGAACGTGCAGAAGG
>NZ_RZPF01001050.1:0-1501 GCF_004022735.1 Mesorhizobium sp. M7A.F.Ca.AU.001.01.1.1 | reverse complement strand
CGCTCTGCACTGCTTCGCCGCCGAGATAGGTCAGTGCCAGCACCAGTCCGGCGGCAACGATGCCAAGCGGGTTGAGACGGCCGAGGAACGCCACGATGATGGCGGTGAAGCCGTAGCCGGGCGAAATGACGGGCTGCAGCTGGCCGATGGCGCCCGAGACCTCCGAGATGCCGGCAAGTCCCGCCAGCGCGCCCGACAGCAGGAAGGCAAAGAACACCATCCGGTTGAGGCCGAAGCCGGCGAAGCGTCCTGCCCGCGGGCTCGAGCCCAGCACGCGCACCTCGAAACCTTTCAGCATGCGGCTCATCAGGATCCAGACCAGCACCGCGGCGACCAGCGCGAAGACAAAACCCCAGTTTGCCCGTCCGGCATCCGGCATCAGTTCCGGCAACACGGCCGAATCGTTGAACTGGATGGTCTGCGGGAAGCCATGGCCCTGCGGATCGCGCCAGGGGCCGCGCACCAGCCAGTCAAGGAAAAGTTGCGCGACATAGACCAGCATCAGGCTGGTCAGGATCTCGTTGGTGCCGAAGCGCGTCTTGAGCAGAGCCGGGATCGCCGCATAGGCCGCACCTCCGACCATGCCGAGCAACAGCATCAACGGCAGCACCAGCGGGCCTTCGAACTGCGGAAACAGTACTGGAAGCATCGAGCCAACGATGCCGCCGAGGATGAACTGGCCTTCGGCGCCGATGTTCCAGATGTTGGCCTTGTAGCAAACCGACAGGCCGACAGCGATCAGGATGAGCGGCGCGGCCTTGATCGCCAGCTCATGCAACTGCCAGATTTGGCTGATCGGCTCGATGAAATAGATGTTGAACGCAGTCAGCGGATTGACGCCGAGCAGTGCGAACATGACGGCCCCGGCAATGATGGTCAGCGCGAAAGCGATGAACGGCGACAGGGCCGAAAACAGCATGGAGCGCTGCGGGCGTTTGACGAGTTCGAGGCGCATCATGCCGTCTCCAACGTGTGTTCGGCGTGACCGGGTTCGGCGCCACCCATCAGCAAGCCGACCTTCTCGAAGGTCGCTTCGGCGATCGGCATCGGCTTCGACAACTCGCCATTGTGCATGACCGCGATCGCATCCGAGATCTCGAACAGCTCGTCGAGATCCTGGCTGATCACCAGCACCGCTGATCCGCTGCGCGACAACTCGATCAAGGCCTGGCGGATGTGGGCGGCAGCGCCCGCATCGACGCCCCAGGTCGGCTGGTTCACCACCATGACGCTTGGCCGGCGGTCGAGTTCGCGGCCGACGATGAATTTCTGCAGATTGCCGCCCGAAAGAGCCGCGGCCTCCGGATCCGGCGCGCTCTTGCGCACGTCCATCGCCTCGATGATGCGTTGGGACGCGGCCTGGATGGCGGCGCTCTTGACCATTCCGCCGGAACCGACGAACGCCTTGCCGTCGGTGGCATGGCGCGACAGCAGCAGGTTTTCGGAAAGCTTCATGCGCGGTGCGCATTCGCGGCAAGGATTCGGGAAGCCTCACCATCAC
>NZ_RZPF01001049.1:0-1503 GCF_004022735.1 Mesorhizobium sp. M7A.F.Ca.AU.001.01.1.1 | reverse complement strand
GGCGAGCGCGACCCCGGCTATTCCGAGGCGGCGACGTCGGCCTACATGAAGCGCGACGATATCCGCATCCGCGCCGATATCGGCATTGGCCGCGGCAAGGCGACGGTGTGGACCTGCGACCTCACCAAGGAATATGTCGCCATCAATGGCGATTACCGGAGCTGACGGTTTTGAGCTCCAGGCATCCGGCAAGCATGCTCGCGATCGTGCGCCGTTACGAGGCGGCCGGCTTTCGCGCCTGGCCGGCGGCCGCCGTCCACTATGACGGCACCTGGGTGGTGCGGCTGACCGCCGGCCATCCGGCCAAGCGGCTGAACTCGGTCAATCCGCTCGATCCCGGCGACATCCAGCACATTGCCGACCGTATCGGCCGGGCCAGCCGCCGTTTCGATGCCTATGGCAGGCCGCTGACATTCCGCATGTCGCCGTTGTCGGGTCCCGATCTTGCCAGTCATCTCGACCGTGAGGGATGGAGCCGGTTCGACGAGTCGCTGGTCATGCGGCTGCCGCTGGCCGATGCGCAACTCGACGCTGCCATGGACCAGATCCCGCTGAAAGACATCAGCCGCTTCATCGGCGCGTCGCTCAAGGTCAGCGGTTCGGATGTTTCGCTGCGCCCCGGCCTGTCGGAGATCATCGGCGCCATCCAGCCCGAAGCCGGGCTGTTCGCGCTCGAAGATGGATCAGAAGCGCTGGCGACGCTGATCTGCGTGCATGACGGCGATCTCGCCGGCCTGTTCGAGGTCGCCACCGACAAGTCGGCACGCAACAGGGGCCACGGCCGCAACCTGATCCTGTCGGCACTGAAATGGGCACGGCTGCGGGGCGCACGGGAAGCCTGGCTGCAGGTCGAGGCCAACAATGTGCCGGCACTGGCGCTCTACCATTCGCTCGGCTTCGAGGAAGTCTATCGCTACCACTACCGGCGGCCGCCGGGTCATGAATGATGTCGTGACCGCCGGCAAGCGCCTGCTGCTGGTCGCCGCCTGCGCGCTGGTCGATGCCGACGGCCGGGTGCTTCTGGCGCAGCGGCCTCAGGGCAAGCAACTTGCCGGGCTGTGGGAGTTTCCCGGCGGCAAGGTCGAGCCGGGCGAGACGCCCGAACAATGCATCATTCGCGAACTGCATGAGGAAATCGGCATCGAAACCGACATCCCGTGCCTGGCGCCGCTCACTTTCGCCAGCCATTCCTACGACGATTTCCACCTGCTGATGCCGCTGTTCATCTGCCGCCGCTTTCGCGGTATCGCGCAGCCCAGGGAAGGGCAGGCGCTGAAATGGGTAAGGCCGAAGCAGATGCGCGATTATCCGATGCCGCCGGCCGATGAGCCGCTGATCCCGTTCCTCATCGATCTTCTCTGAGGCTCCCGTCCGGCCGGTTCCTGGCCGAGGCGTTGTATCAGCCAGCATTAATGGAAGATTTATCTCGTCGTGAAAAGTTGAAGCATGGCCGTTCGCGGCCGAGCGGTCGATTTGCCGGGGAGCGATAGCATGAGCCTAGAC
>NZ_RZPF01001048.1:0-1504 GCF_004022735.1 Mesorhizobium sp. M7A.F.Ca.AU.001.01.1.1 | reverse complement strand
CGCTGGGACACCATCGTCTGGCTCGACCACCGCGCCATCGCGGAGGCCGACGAATGCACGGCAAGCGGCCACGCCGTGCTGAATTACGTCGGCGGCGTCATGTCGCCGGAAATGGCGACACCGAAGCTGATGTGGCTGAAGCGCAATTTGCCGGAGACCTGGAATGAAGCCGGCTATTTATTCGATCTCACCGATTTCCTGACCTGGCAAGCGACAGGTTCGCTGGCCCGCTCGCAATGCACGCTGACCGCCAAATGGACCTATCTGGCGCATGAAGAGGCCGGCTGGCGGCGCGACTTCTTTGCGCTCGTCGGCCTCGGCGATCTTTTCGAGCACGGCAATTTGCCGGAAAAGGCCAGCCCGGTCGGCGCTTATATTGGCCAACTGACCGCCCAGGCAGCGGCCGAGCTTGGGCTGAGCGAGAAATGCCGGGTCGGCGCCGGCGTCATCGATGCCTATGCCGGTGCGCTTGGCGTGCTCGGCGGCTTTGCCGGCGACCAACAGGACATCGGCCGGCATTTGGCGCTGATCGCCGGCACGTCGAGCTGCGTCATGGCGATGTCACCGGATCCGCAGCCCTTCGCCGGCGTCTGGGGTCCCTATTACGGCGCGGCGCTGCCCAGGCTGTGGCTGTCGGAAGGCGGCCAGTCGGCGACCGGCGCCCTGCTCGACCACATCATCCGCTGGCACGGCGCCGGCGGCGAGCCGGATGCCGCCATGCATGCGAAGATCGCCAGGCGTGTCGCCGAGCTGCGCGCCACCGAGGGCGACAACCTTGCCGCGCGGCTGCATGTGCTGCCCGATTTTCATGGTAACCGCTCACCGCTCGCCGATCCGCATGCCGTCGGCGTCGTCAGCGGGCTGACGCTGGACTCCTCCTTCGACAGCCTGTGCAAACTCTACTGGCGCACCGCCGTCGGCATCGCGCTCGGCGTGCGCCACGTGCTGGAGGCGCTGAACGAGAACGGCTATCTGATCGATACGCTGCATGTCACCGGCGGCCACACCAAGAACCCGCTGTTGATGGAGCTCTATGCCGACGCCACCGGCTGCACGGTGATCGAGCCGCTGGCCGACGAGGCGGTGCTGCTCGGCACCGGCATGATCGCCGCCACCGCGGCCGGGCTGTTTCCCGACCTCAACGCGGCCTGTCTTGCCATGCAGCAAGGCGGCAGGACGCGCGCGTCGAACCCGAAATCATCAGGGCGTTTCGACCGCGACTACAAGGTTTTCCTCGAGATGCACCGCCAGCGGCGGATGCTGGACGCGATCCGCTAGAGCACCGGGGCCGGTCCCTGGCTCAATCCGTTCCCGTCCCTCCTCTCTTGCCTTCATGTCGCGTTTCGTCCAGAAGCTGACGCAAACGCCGCGAAACCGAAGGTTTTGCCGTTTGAAATGCGGCTTCCGGCTTTAATGCCGACGTGCCGTATCTGGAAAGAGCGGAACAATGTCTGCGATCGAAGCCGGCGCTCGCGCGCCGGAAAATCTTTGGCGTCAGGAAATC
>NZ_RZPF01001047.1:0-1513 GCF_004022735.1 Mesorhizobium sp. M7A.F.Ca.AU.001.01.1.1 | reverse complement strand
TTGCCCGACAGGCGGCGAATTTTATCGGTCATGATGATTTGCTCCTCTCCGCCCGATCACCTGCTTATCTGCGCCGCCGCTCGCCGGGACCCGCTGCCTCCGGCAGCTCCCGGCGTCCGTGGCCTTTCATCGTGCCACCGGCACGATGAATTCGCCTGCGGCGAACCGGCCACTCACCCTTCTATCCCATCACGCCCGACCACCGTCATCATCGTTCCGGTCATGGTGGCGATCAGCTTGGCCTCGCCGTCGGCGGCAAAGGCGTAGGCCTGGCCGTCGGCGACGATGATGGTGCGGCCTGGCTTGGTCACCGAGCCGCGGAACAGGAAGCGCTCGCCCCTGCCCGGCGCCAGCAGGTTGACCTTGAACTCGATGGTCAGCACGCCGGAATTTTCCGGCATCAGCGAAAAAGCGGCATAGCCGCAGGCCGAGTCCAGCGCGGTCGAAATGACGCCGGCATGGAGGAAGCCGTGCTGCTGGGTGAGTGCCGCCGAATAGGGCATCTCGATCTCGATGATGCCGGGCGTCACCAGCGTCAGTTCGGCGCCGATCGTGGCCATCGCCTTCTGGCGTGCGAAGGAGGTCCTGACGCGATCCTCATAGTCCGGGGCGGGTACGATCTTTGCTGCCATGGCCGCTGCCTTCCTTTATGCGGATAAGCTTATTGCAGAGGCATGGACGGCAGGCAAATGCTTTTGCTGCACTGCACAATCGACCTGGCCTGCCTGCTGGCGCCACGCATCCGTCAGGAATTGGCGACATCCGATCGGATTCAGGCCGACCTGCGCAACGCACAGAAGTAAAACCCGTCGGTGCCGCTCAGCGCCGGCGACAGCGAGATGTCGCCTTTGGCGCCGATGCGCGCGGCTGCCGGATGGCCGGGAAAACGGCTGTCCCAGAGCTGGCGGTGGTCGACGGGAACAAAGCCGCTGTTACGGTCCCGAAAGGCCGCGATCTGCTCGCCATTCTCCTCATCAAACACCGAGCAGGTGATGTAGACCAGCAGGCCGCCCGGTTTGACATAGGCTTTGGCCGCATCGAGGATCGCCGACTGTTCGCCCTTGCGGGTATCGAGCTGCCTCTGCGTCAGCCGCCATTTGGCGTCGGGGCGGCGCCGCCAGGTGCCGCTGCCGGTGCAGGGCGCGTCGACCAGCACGATGTCCATGTGGTTGCCGAGCGGCGCGAGTTCCGTGGGCTTGGTGACCACCTGCACATTGCGGTTTTCCGAACGACGGATGCGGTCGAAGATCGGCGCCAGCCGTGCTTTCTCCGCATCATGGGCAAAGATCTGGCCACGATTTTCCATCGAAGCCGACAGTGCCAGCGTCTTGCCGCCGGCGCCGGCGCAGAAATCCAGCACCTGCATGCCGGCTTCGGCCCCGGCAAGGGCGGCCGCGATCTGCGAGCCTTCGTCCTGGACCTCGAACCAACCCTTCTGGAAGGCCGGTTCGGCCTGCACATTCGGGTGCCGGCCATCGCCGTCGATCGGTGGAATGCGGATGCCGTGCGGGGC
>NZ_RZPF01001046.1:0-1519 GCF_004022735.1 Mesorhizobium sp. M7A.F.Ca.AU.001.01.1.1 | reverse complement strand
GATGCGACTTCGTCGAAGAACGGCAGCGGGAAGTCGCGAAGGTCGACGATCTCGACATCGATGTCGGCATGCGACTTGGCGATCTTGGCGATCCATTGGGTTGGCACATCGGCGAAACGAGCGGCGCGCGTCGATCCGACGACGATGGCAATTTTGGGTTTGGACATAAGGGCTCTCCTTGCACGAAGTACTGGTATCATTTGGATACCTGCGCTATATGAGATACTGCAAACGCGATGCACAAGAAGGCACTTTTTTGTTACCGAGGCACCCACACCGCTCCGAAGACTGCCGCGCCATCTCGGAAATCCTGCAGCGCGTCGGCGACAAATGGACCGTTCTGGTCGTCGGCAAGCTGGGCGACGGACCGCTGCGTTTCAACGAATTGCGCGCAGCCGTCGGCGGCATCTCGCAGAAGATGCTGACCACCACCTTGCGCGGGCTGGAGCGTGACGGCTTCGTCACCCGCACCGTGTTTCCAACCATTCCGCCGCGCGTCGATTATGAGCTGACCGAGCTCGGCCACGAGCTGCTGATCCCCGTCAGCGCACTGAGCGAATGGGCGCGCGCCAACACCATGCGCGTCAAGGCGGCGCGCGAAAAATTCGACGGCGCCCGCGTCTGAAACCCTTGCGCGGCAAGGGATTCAGCCCCGCACGCAACATCCGGCTTGTCTGATCGGAAATTCTATCTCGGCTGCGCGGATCGTGCCCGGATGCAAGCGCCGTTTTGGCTGGCGGATTGCCGCTCATGCGGTCCCCTGACGGCTGCCGCTCAGGCTCCTGATGCGCGCACATCGCATCGCGCGGCGGCACAGGTATCACACCGTGCGCCCCGCTCGCCGGGAGCCTGTCCTCCATGCGTGCAGGCGACGCGCGAGATGTCTTCCTTCACCTCCGCGTAAGCGGTCACGCCGAGCAGGCAGGTCGTCGCGACCAGGGCTGCCACGAGCCAACCGTTCAGCAGATGTTGACGCATTGTCTCTCCTCCGATTGCAGCAGGATCGGGCTTGGAGGCAACCGTTGGATGTCACGAAAAGCGCCTCCCGCACGGGCGCTGTTACAAACGGCCATACCCGGCTCGCTCTACCTGATCCCAGCTATGTCGGCGGCAACCGATCCATGGCAGACTGGGTACGATCGGTTGGGTATTTTCCGCCCGGCTGCTACAGGTGAAAGCCGCCATTCGCGTCGAGGTTCATGTCGTCCAAGGAACATCCCGCCATCGACCTGCCATCGGAAGCACTGCTGCCGAGCCCGCTGCTTGTCGTCGAGGACGAGCCGATGATGCAGGTGCGGTTGCGCTCGATCCTGAGGGGCCTTGGCTACGCTCAGGAGGAGCTGTTTTTCGCCGGGTCGATCGCGCAGGCCAAGGCCCTGCTCGTCGACCAACCCTTCGCCATGACGCTGGTCGATGTCGGCCTGCCCGATGGCAACGGCATCGACCTCATCCGCTCCCTGCACGAGCACGACGCGGCGCTGCCGATTCTCGTCATCTCGGCCTGGAGCAACGAAAACAC
>NZ_RZPF01001045.1:0-1526 GCF_004022735.1 Mesorhizobium sp. M7A.F.Ca.AU.001.01.1.1 | reverse complement strand
GTATCCCGCCGGCACCACAGCCGATCTCGGCGACGGCGTGACCTTGCAGCTCAATGCCGACGGCAGCTTCGTCATGCAGTCCCCGAAAGCGTTCGAAGGCGATCGCGGCCAGCGCGTCTATTATGCTTCGTCGGCGCCGCCGAAATTCACCACCGATAATTACAAAACCGTGCTGTTTTCCGAAGGCATCGGACGGTCTTTCATGAATTCCCTGACCGTCACCATTCCGGCGACCGTCATCCCGATCCTGATCGCCGCCTTTGCCGCCTATGCGCTGGCCTGGATGCGGTTTCCCGGCCGGGCGCTGCTGATCGCGGTCATCATCGGCTTGCTGGTGGTGCCATTGCAGATGTCGCTGATCCCGCTGTTGAAACTCTACAACGGCGTCGGCGCTTTCTTCGGCATGCCGTCGAAGACCTATCTCGGCATCTGGCTGGCGCATACCGGCTTCGGCCTGCCCTTCGCCATCTACCTGCTGCGCAGCTACATTGCCGGCCTGCCGCGCGAAATCATGGAATCGGCGCGCATCGACGGCGCCAGCGATTTCGAGATCTTCGTCAAGATCGTCTTGCCGCTGTCGTTTCCGGTGCTGGCTTCGTTTGCCATCTTCCAGTTCCTGTGGGTATGGAACGATCTGCTGGTGGCGATGGTTTTCCTCGGCACAGAGGCAGACCAGATCGTGCTGACCGCCAAGCTCAACGCGCTGTTGGGCTCACGCGGCGGCGACTGGGAGATTCTGACGACATCGGCTTTCGTGACCATCATCGTGCCGCTGATCGTGTTCTTCTCGCTGCAGCGCTATTTTGTCCGCGGGCTGCTTGCCGGCTCGGTGAAAGGAGGCTGAGACGATGCAATCCGCTTTGAAGGCCAGCTCGAAGCCTGACCTCGCCATCGATCGCGACTGGTGGCGGGGCGCGGTGATCTACCAGATTTATCCGCGCAGCTACCAGGACTCGAACGGCGACGGCATCGGTGACCTTAAGGGCATCATCGGGCGGCTACCCTACATCGCGGCACTCGGTGCGGACGCCATCTGGATTTCGCCATTCTTCAAGTCGCCGATGAAGGATTTCGGCTATGACGTGTCGGATTACTGCGACGTCGATCCGATGTTCGGCACGTTGGCCGACTTCGACGCGCTGACCGCCGAGGCACACAGGTTGGGCTTGAAGGTGATGATCGACGAGGTGCTGTCGCACACCGCCGACAACCACCCGTGGTTCAAGGAAAGCCGGTCGAGCCGCAGCAACCCGAAAGCCGACTGGTACGTCTGGGCAGACGCCAGGCCGGACGGCACGCCGCCCAACAACTGGCTGTCGATCTTCGGCGGCTCGGCCTGGCAATGGGACACCAGCCGCCAGCAATATTACATGCACAATTTTCTGGCCGAGCAGCCCGACCTCAACTTCCACAACCACGAGGTTCAGGACGCGTTGCTCGACGTCACCCGCTTCTGGCTGGAGCGCGGCGTCGATGGTTTCCGGCTCGACACCATCAATTTCTACTTCCACAGCCAGGGCTTGGAA
>NZ_RZPF01001044.1:0-1527 GCF_004022735.1 Mesorhizobium sp. M7A.F.Ca.AU.001.01.1.1 | reverse complement strand
TCTCGCGCATGACCGAGCGCACGTCGGCGAAATCGAGATTGATCAGACCTTCCTTGACCATCAGGTCGGTGATGCAGGCGACACCGGAATAGAGCACCTGGTCGGCCATGGCGAAGGCATCGGCGAAGGTGGTCTTGTCATTGGCCAGCCGGAACAGGTTCTGGTTGGGGATGACGATCAGCGTATCGACGCATTTCTGCAATTCCTCGATGCCGAAGTCCGCGGTCTTCATGCGGCGCTGGCCTTCGAAGTGGAACGGCTTGGTGACGACGCCGACGGTGAGGATGCCCTTTTCGCGCGCTGCGCGGGCAACGACGGGAGCAGCACCGGTGCCGGTGCCGCCGCCCATACCGGCTGTCACGAAGCACATATGGGTGTTGGTCAGGTGATCGAGGATTTCATCGATGCACTCTTCCGCCGCCGCACGGCCGACTTCCGGCTGCGATCCCGCACCGAGCCCCTCGGTGACGTGAGCGCCGAGCTGGATCAGGCGGCCTGCCTTCGACATGGTCAGCGCCTGCGCGTCGGTGTTGGCCACCACGAACTCGACGCCGCGCAAACCGGCGGTGATCATGTTGTTGACGGCATTGCCGCCGCCGCCGCCGACACCGAACACGGTGATGCGCGGCTTAAGCTCGGTGATGTCCGGCTTTTGCAGATTGATGGTCATTGTCTCCGTCCTTTGCCTTTCACGCCGCTTCGCCGCCGCGGCCGCCTATGGGGCTGTCCCCGTCAATTTTAGAAACTGTCTCTCAACCACTGACTCATGCGATGCAGTTTTCCGCCCGTTCCGGTCATTTTGAGACCGGAAATTCCTTTCGCCGGATGGCTCTCGAAGCTCGCCATCTGCGGGTAGATCAGAAGCCCCACCGCGGCCGAGAAGGCCGGCCCCTTCGCCGCTTCCGGCAGGCCGGCCACGCCGAGCGGGCGGCCGATGCGCACATTTCGTCCCAGAATGCGGCGCGCCGCCTCCGGCAGGCCGGCAAGCTGGCTGGCGCCGCCGGTAAGAACCACACGCTTGCCCACTGCATTGCCATAGCCGGACTTGTTCAGCCGGTCGCGCAGCAGTTCGAGCGTCTCGTCGATGCGGGCGCGCACGATGCGCGTCATCACCGAGCGCGGGATCTGCAAGGGCACGTCGCCATCGTCACCGATCGGCTGGATCGAGACCAGGTCGCGATCGTCGGCGCTGCCGGGCAGCGCCGAACCATGCATCACCTTCAGCCGTTCGGCGGCATCAAGCGAGGTCGACAGCCCCTTGGCCATGTCCAGCGTGACATGGTTGCCGCCGATGGCGATGGCGTCGCCATGGACGAACTTGCCTTCCGAAAACACCGAGATCGTCGTCGTGCCGCCGCCCATGTCGATGCAGGCCGCACCCATTTCCAGCTCGTCGTCGACCAGCGCCGCCAGCCCGCTGGCATAGGGCGTCGCCACCATGCGCTCGACCGACAGATGCGAACGGTTGATGGACAGCTCCAGATTGCGCATCGGCGCGGCGTCGCCGGTCAGCACATGCATGTCGAC
>NZ_RZPF01001043.1:0-1531 GCF_004022735.1 Mesorhizobium sp. M7A.F.Ca.AU.001.01.1.1 | reverse complement strand
CCATCAGCCAGCGCCGGACCAGCCGGCCCTTGCGAAAGGGGCAGGAGATTCATCGGCGGCGCGCCAATGAAGGAAGCGACGAAGGTCGAGGCCGGCCTTTCGTAGACGTCGAGCGGCGCCCCCATTTGTTCGACCAGTCCGGCATTCATGACGACGAGGATGTCGGCCAACGTCATCGCCTCGAGCTGGTCATGTGTGACATAGACCGACGTGACGCCAAGCGAGCGCTGCAGGTTCTTTATCTCGACGCGCATCTGGCCACGCAATTTGGCATCGAGATTGGAAAGCGGCTCGTCGAAAAGGAAAACCCTCGGATTGCGCACAATGGCACGACCCATGGCGACACGCTGGCGCTGGCCGCCGGAAAGCTCGCGCGGGCGGCGGTCGAGCAGCGCCGAAAGTTCCAGTATTTTCGCCGTCGCGCGGACCCGGCTGTCGATCTCATCTTTCGGCGTGCCGCGGTTGCGCAGCCCATAGGCCATGTTGTCGTAGACTTTCATATGCGGATAGAGCGCGTAGTTCTGGAACACCATGGCGATGTCACGCTCGGTCGGACCGGTTGAATTTACGATCTTGCCGTCGATCGCAACTGTTCCCGAGGAGATGGTTTCAAGCCCGGCGATCATTCTGAGCAGCGTGGACTTGCCGCAACCCGACGGGCCGACCAGCACGCAAAGCTCCTTGTCGGGAACCGCGATTGAAACGCCCTTCACGGCCTCGAAACCGCTGGGGTAGACCTTCTTCACATCCTTCAGATCGACGGTCGCCATCAGCTTCTCACTTTTCGGAATCGACCAGGCCGCGAACGAACCAGCGTTGCATCAGCACCACGACCAGGATCGGCGGCACGATGGCCAGCATCGCTGTAACCATGACCAGGTGCCATTGCGTATCGGCATCGGCGAAGGAGACCATCTTTCTGAGCGCGATGACGATCGTGTTCATGTTGCTGCTGTTGGTGACGAGCAACGGCCACAGATACTGTGTCCAGCCATAAATGAAGAGGATGACGAACAGCGCCGCGATATTTGTCCGCGACAGCGGCAACAGGATATCGAAGAAGAAGCGCCACGGCCCCGCACCGTCGACCCGCGCCGCCTCAACCAATTCGCCAGGAATCGTCATGAAGAACTGGCGGAACAGCAGCGTGGCGGTGGCCGAGGCGATCAGCGGGATGATCAGGCCCGCATAAGTGTCGATCATGCCGAGATCGACCATCACCTTGTAGGTTGGCAGGATGCGCACCTCGACGGGGAGCATCAGGGTGATGAAGATCAGCCAGAAGAAGGTCATGCGCAGCGGAAAGCGGAAGAACACGATCGCATAGGCAGACAGGATCGAGATGAATATCTTTCCCACCGCGATGCCGAGCGCCATGATCGTCGTGTTGAGCAGCAGCCTGCCGACGCTGACGCCGCCGATGCGGCCGACACCGCCGAACAATGCCTCGCTGTAATTGTTCCAGAACTGATCGCCGGGCAGGAGCGGCAATGGCGGCCTGAGGATCGTTTGCAGCGTCTGCGTCGAGGCA
>NZ_RZPF01001042.1:0-1537 GCF_004022735.1 Mesorhizobium sp. M7A.F.Ca.AU.001.01.1.1 | reverse complement strand
GGTACTGCGCGCGGCGAGCCAATCCGGGAAAGCCCCCGAAGGCTTGTTGGCCCTGGCTGGCCATCCGCGGCTGGCACCAGCAATTGCGGCAATGTTCGCCGATGCGGCACGGCCTTGGAAACTGCCCGATCTGGCCGATTTGTGCGGGGTGTCGCGCGCTACGTTCATGCGCCAGTTTCAGGACAAGCTGGGTCGCTCCGCCCTCGATTTTTTGACTGATCTGCGCATGAGCCTGGCCGCCAACGAGTTGAAGAAGCCAGCCATCAGCGCCGAGGCCGTGGCCGAGACCGTCGGGTATCAATCCGTTTCGGCATTCCGGCATGTCTTCGCCGAAAGGATGGGGATGACGCCGGGGGAGTGGCGGCGACTGGCGCACAAGGGCGAGTAACGCACACGGTCTGGGATCGCGAAGGCGCAGTTTGATCCTTTCGCGCATCATACTGAGCTGAATCAGTCTCGAAATAATCACTCGTCCTCGTAAATTGGGCTCCGCAATCACTTGATAAGGGAGCCATCCAATGAACTGCATCGCCACCACCGGACCCGCAACCCGCGTAGCCGCCGAGATCTTCGGGGAGAGCGGGAAGAGCGAAAACGCTTTCGCCACGAACGCCGTCATCGAAACGATCCTGAGCCGCAGTGCCGCAAAGTACTACGACCCTGCTGCCACCTTGAGCGACGACCAGATCCGCGACCTGGTGCGTATCGGCACGTCCGCGCCAACCTCCTTCCACCTGCAGAACTGGCGTTTCATCGCCGTACGCTCGCCGGAAGCCAAGGCCCGGCTGCGTCCGATCGCCTGGAATCAGCCCGCGATCACCGACGCGGCCGTGACCTTCATCATCATCGGCCAGCTGGCCGATGCCAGCACCGTTCCAGCCCGCTTGGCACCCGTGGTGAAAGCCGGCATCATGCCGGCGCACCTGGTGCCGGAGTGGGAAATCCCCGCTCGCGGTCTGTATGACGATCAGCCGCAGCGCCAGCGCGACGAAGCCGTGCGCTCCGCGACCTTTGGCGCCGCGGCGATCATCTACATGGCCCGGTCGCTGGGCCTGGGTTCGACGCCGATGATTGGTTTCGACGCTGAAGCCGTGCACCGCGAGTTCGGCCTGGCCGAAGACGAAGTGCCGGTCATGCTGTTGACCGTCGGACCGGAGCGAGCTGGCAACTGGCCGCAGAAGCCGCGCATGCCGGTGGCCGATGTGCTGGACTTCGCATAACGAAAATCCTGGAATCGCGGGCGCGCGAGAGCTCCGAGGAACCCAGGCAGGGACCTCAAGGTCGTCGTGGAGGACGCGAAGCCGACGCGTGAAAGCTCGAAAGAGCTGCCACGCCCGCTAATTACCCCAACACAAATGTCTGAGGAGACAATTCCCATGAAAGCGATCGTAGTGACGGACCAGGCTGCAGGAGAGGCCGGGATGAAGCTGGTACAGCGGCCCGAGCCGCGGGCGGCAATAAACGATGTTGTTGTGGAGGTTCATGCGGCGGGATTCGTCAACACCGAACTGGAGCGGCCTTCGACCTGGGCCGATCG
>NZ_RZPF01001041.1:0-1540 GCF_004022735.1 Mesorhizobium sp. M7A.F.Ca.AU.001.01.1.1 | reverse complement strand
ATCCGGAAGACGTCTACAACAGGGCGAAAATCTTCGACGGCTGGGTCGACGCCATCAACGCCGTCGATGCATCGGGCGCCAACTGCCACATGTCCTCGGTCGGCATCTGCGCACTTTTGACGCGCATGGGCTATGCGCCGATCATGCAGATCGCCTGCCGCGACAAGAACCGCATCGCCATCCAGGGCGACGTGCTGGGCGGGGCTGCGATGGGCGTCGCCAACATGCTGTGCCTGACAGGTGACGGCGTGCAGGCCGGAGACCAGCCCGGCGCCAAGCCGGTGTTCGATCTCGACTGCATGTCGCTCCTGGAAACCTGCCGCATCATGCGCGACAACGGCAAGTTCCTGTCCGGCCGCAAGCTGACGACGCCGCCGCAGCTTTTCCTGGGTGCTGCGATCAATCCGTTCGCGCCGCCGATCGACTTCCGCCCGCACCGGCTGGGCAAGAAGATCGCCGCCGGCGCGCAATTCGTACAGAGCCAGTATTGCTTCGACGTGCCCATGTTCCGCACCTACATGCAAAAGGTGCGCGACCTCGGCTATACCGAAAAATGCTTCATCCTGGTTGGCGTCGGGCCGCTCGCCTCGGCCAAGACGGCCAAGTGGATCCGCTCGAACGTGCCGGGCATCCATATTCCCGATTCCGTCATCAAGCGGCTGGAAGGCGCCCAGGACCAGAAAAAGGAAGGCAAGCAGCTCTGCATCGACATCATCAACGAGGTGAAGGAAATATCAGGTGTTTCCGGCGTTCACGTGATGGCCTACCGGCAAGAGGAATATGTCGCCGAGATCGTCGATGAATCGGGCGTGCTGAAGGGCCGCCAGCCATGGAAACGCGAGATCCGCCGCGACGACCAGATGGTCGCCGATCGGCTCGAGCACATACTGCACGACGATATTACCGAAACGCAGGTGGATATGGTGAAGACCGCGCACTGACGGCGCGGACGGCCACCCATTCGCTTGAACGAAACCAGACAACGATATAAAGAAATCTTTATATCACGGCGGAGAGAATTTATGACCCGTACCATCGTCGCTTCGGCGACACGAGAAATCATCATCGGCTTCGACCAGCCGTTCTGCGTGATCGGCGAACGCATCAACCCGACCGGCCGCAAGAAGCTGGCCGCCGAGATGATCGCGGGCAATTTCGAGACCGTCATCAGGGACGCATTGGAGCAGGCAGCCTGTGGCGCCACCATGCTCGACGTCAACGCCGGCGTCACCTCGGTCAATCCGAACGAGACCGAACCCGGCCTTTTGGTGCAGACGCTGGAGATCGTGCAAGGGCTGGTCGACCTGCCGCTGTCGATCGACAGTTCCGTCACCGCCGCGATCGAAGCCGCACTCAAGGTTGCCAAGGGCCGCCCGCTGGTCAACTCCGTCACCGGCGAGGAAGAAAAGCTCGAAGCCATCCTGCCGCTGGTCAAGAAGTACAACGTGCCGGTCGTCGCCATCTCCAACGACGAGACCGGCATTTCGATGGACCCGGACGTGCGTTTCGCCGTCGCCAAGAAGATCGTCGAGCGCTGCGC
>NZ_RZPF01000103.1:0-12182 GCF_004022735.1 Mesorhizobium sp. M7A.F.Ca.AU.001.01.1.1 | reverse complement strand
AAGCTGGTCACCGGCGGCCTGCGCATCGGCGTGTCGGCGCGTCTGGCCAAACAGGCGCTGGCGGATTTCGGCAAGGTCGAGGTCGCGGAGATCGAGGAGCTCTGGCACGGGCTGTCACCGCCTTACACAGCGTTGTTCGCCTGGCTGGAAGGCAAGGCCGAAAAGCCCAGGAACACGGCGTTGGCATTGTTTCGCCCGGTGATGCTGTCGAACCCGGTCGGCGACGGCGATCTCGAAAAGCTCGATCCGGCGGATTATGCCGCCGAATGGAAATGGGACGGCATCCGTGTCCAGGCGGTGGCGGAGGGCGGCATCCGCCGGCTCTATTCGCGCACCGGCGATGACGTTTCGGGCGCCTTTCCGGACCTCGCCGAGGCCATGCATTTTTCCGCAACGCTGGACGGCGAACTGCTTGTCGGCGATCCCCGGGAGGCGACGGGAACCTTCTCCGATCTGCAGCAACGGCTGAATCGCAAGACGGTGGCACCGAAGATGCAGCAGCAATACCCGGCCTTCATGCGCTGCTACGATCTGCTCCAGGTCGGCGGCGAGGATTTGCGCGCGCTGCCGTTTCGCGAACGGCGCGGCCGGCTGGAAAGCTTTGTCGCGACACTCGACCCGAGCCGTTTCGATCTGTCGCCATTCGTCGACTTCACGGACTGGCAAACGCTGGAGGAACTGCGCCGGGCGCCGCCGCATCCGATCATCGAAGGCGTCATGCTGAAGCGCTGGGACTCAGCCTATGTCGCCGGCCGGCCGAAAGGTCCGTGGTTCAAGTGGAAACGCGATCCGCACACAGTGGACGCGGTGCTGATGTATGCGCAGCGCGGCCACGGCAAGCGCTCGAGCTTCTACTCCGACTATACGTTCGGTGTCTGGTCCGGTGCCGAAGGCGAGGAGGAGCTGGTGCCGGTCGGCAAGGCCTATTTCGGCTTCACCGACGAGGAGCTGAAGCAGATCGACAAATATGTCCGCGACAACACGGTCGAGCGTTTCGGCCCGGTGCGCTCGGTGCGCGCCGACCGCGACAATGGCCTGGTGCTGGAAGTCGCCTTCGAAGGACTGAACCGCTCGACCCGGCACAAATCCGGCGTCGCCATGCGCTTTCCCCGCATTTCGCGATTGCGCTGGGACAAGCCGGCCAACGAGGCCGACCGCATCGAAACGCTGCAGGCGCTGCTCGACCGCTAATTTCGCGCGTGCAGGGTTCGCTATGGCTCGATCGAAACGCGGATTTCGTAGATGTCGGCGGCCTTGCCCTGCTTGTCGAAGTCGGAATTGATGGCAATGGTGCCGGCCGAGCCCGGATGCTTGTCGGGAAACTGCACGTCGAACAGATATTCGTTCTGCTGCTGGCCGACTGCGTAGCGCTTGCGGCCGCAGTCGCCGAGTTCGCCGAAATTGCAGTCGACGGAAATCTGCGTCTCCTTGCCTTCCTCGGAACGGGCAATGATGTCGAACACGGCATGTTTGCCGGCCAGTTTCTCCAGCACGCCTTGTCCGACGTCGAAGCTGATCGCCGAACCGGACGCGCCGGAACGGATGCGCAGGAACGAACCGGTATCGTCCTTCATCACCTCGGCCCTGGCGTCCGACGGCGCGCTGACATGCGATGCATCGGCCGGCGAAAACACATTGATCCAGTCGCGCGACTGGTCGGCGGCGCCGGGCTTTGCCGGACCGCCGTCGGCCGGTGTGAAATCGTCGTCCTCGACGGTCGGCGGCGCTTCAGGCGGGGCGGTATCGAGCTGCGCCGACGTCTTGAAGACGCCGGTCTGCACGGCGAAGAACAGGCCGATGCCAACTGCTGCCAGCAGTGTCACGGTCAGGAAGATGGCGGTCAGCGGCAGGCGACGCCCTCTTATGCGTCGTTCATCGCGGTCGGGCGCCACTTCCGTGGTCGCGCCGGCCGAGGCCGGAACCGACATGTCGATGGCCGGAGCATCGGGAAGCGTGGCGTCCGGCATGATGTCGGGAACGACGGGCAGGACGCGCGAGCGCGGCGCATCGGCAGCGGATTGCACGGGGCCGTCGACGACGACATCGGGGGACGATGCCTGTCGGCCGGTTTCGACCGCGGGCGCCGAGTCCGCTCCGAGTTCGACCGCCGGTGCATCGCCCTGCGGGCCGACATCCGGCACCGCCGGCAGGAACTCGGATTCGATTTCGGTGATTTTCGCCTGGATTGCCTTGCGGCGCTTGATGGCGACCTCAACGGTCACACCGGGATTGGCCTGGAGCGCGCGATCAAGCGCGGCAAAAGCCGAGCGATAGACCCTCTCGCGGAACGCGCGGTCCTCGGCATTGCCTTTCTCCAAGGCGTTCCGGATCGCTTTTTCGATCGCGTCCAAGCGGGTCCCTCTGTCTTTGCCTACCTTGCCGTGATCGTTAGCCGCAGGCGACCAATCAATCAACGGGCGAGCGGCGCATTCTGCCTCGCAGAGGTATGCAAAGTCCATTCCGGCGCTGTTCCGGCAACAAAATCAGCATGTTTCACCGATTTTCACGCGCGGAGAGCGCACGTACCGTGCGCCGCATCCCTTGGCGATTGATTGGCGGACAAGGCGGCGGCCGGCTTTCGAGGGTGCCATGACGCCGCCGCAGGAATTGCCAAGTCGCATCTTGAATTCGCGCCCGGTTGCGTCTATCACCGCCGCATCTTGGAGGCGTTGGCTTCCCGGGCCGCTTTAGCTCAGTTGGTAGAGCACCGCATTCGTAATGCGGGGGTCGCGTGTTCGAGTCACGCAAGCGGCACCATTTACTTGTTCACAGCCGTCCATTCGTTTGGGGCCGCAACCCCAACATCTCACGACCTAGATGGGACGGCTGACGTGCCTCGGGACTGCTTGAAGTCGGTGGGAGTAAGGCCAGTTTGGCGCTTGAAGGCGCGGCTGAAGTGTCCCGCATTGCTGAAGCCACAGCGGAATCCAATCTCGCCCATGTTTAGGTCGCTAACCTCGAGGAGCGTCTTTGCGTAGTGCACGCGTATCGCGAGATATGCCGACAGTGGGCTCCTACCGATTTCAGCAAAAAACAACCGTTCAAGCTGTCGTCTCGAAACGCTGAGCGATCTTGCAATGTCGCTGACAGCCAACGTTTCTTGGACGTTGCTCTCCATGAGAAGGAGGGCACGCCTCAGTTGTCTACTTTCGGCGTTTGGGAAAAGATCTCCCACGGGCTGGACGTCGCGGGTCGTCCTGACCCGATCAAGAATAAGGATCTTGGCAGCTTTCTCGCTAGCTTTCTTACCAATGGACTCTGCCACAAAATGACCAGCCAGGTCGGCCGCTCCGACACCGCCAGCGCAGGTTGCGCGGCTTCTGTCGACGGAGAACAGGCTATCCGCATGTGCCAAGACTTGCGGGAACATGGTACGGAAATCTTTGACGTGGAGCCAGCTCACGGACACGTTGTAGCCGTCCAGCAATCCATATCGAGCGAGTACGAAACTGGCTGTGCAGAGCGCCGTCAATCGAACTCCGCGCGATGCGGCCTTTAGCAGGAAGGCTTCCTTCTGGCTTCCAAGAGTATCGCCCGTGTTCAGAAGCCCGCCAACGACAACGATATCGTCGTATTCCTCCGGGTGCTGGAGTTCTCTCGTCGGCATCACTTCGATGCCGCAACTTGCGCGGATAGGCAAACCACGCTCGCCAACCACTTGCCAGTCGAACTCTACTCTTCGACTCCGATCATCCTCGTCGCCCGCAAGCCGCAGCGTGTCGACGAAAAGCGCAAACGGCGAAAGCGTAAAATGGCGCGTCAGCAGAAACGCAAACTTTCTGGCCATCTCTCGTCATCACCGGTTAGGTCGGAGAACTACTGCAGCGTATCGAAAAGTGCCGCGACGATCATTTCAGGCGCATCTTCCTGGACGAGATGACCTGCTTGAGGCACGGCCGTCATCACCCCGTTGGTGAGCTTCTCGGACAATTTCTGTCCTTGCGCGATTGGGATCCACTCGTCTTCACGACCCCATAGAATTCGAACGGGAAAATTCATCGGCCTATAAAGCTTTTCGACTTCGTCGGTGAATTTTTGATCCATTTGGGCGATCTGTCGATAGAAGGCCGGCTTGCCTACGGGCCCAAGCCAAGGCTGCATATAGAGGTCCAGAGCTTCGCTGCGAAGGGTCTGGAACGCCGCGCCTTGCAGGTACGCTCGCAAGATCGATTCGTGAATGTAATCGGGGGCGCCGGCAAACGCGGCTTCATGCTTTCGCGCATGCTGCACCAAGGCGGAGCCCCAAGGGGCGACCGCCACAGGGTCGACCAACAACAGGCTACGATACCGCACATCGTTAAGATAGTGGGTGCGAAGTGCAGTCGAGCCGCCAAAATCATGACAAAGGACGTCAGGCTCCTTCACGCCCCACTCCTTCAACAGTGAGGCAAAAAGTTTGTTCTGCACGCCTAGCGACACATCCTGACCATCCGCCTTTGCGGATTGACCATATCCGAGGAGATCGAAGAAATAGACCGTCCGGCGTGAAGCTATGAGAGGCGCTATGCGGCGCCATACTTGTGACGAAAACGGCGTTCCATGAAGCATCACCAAGGGAGCGCCCTCCCCGATCCGGCCCCACGCAACGTCCTGGCCTTCAAAACGAAACGACTGATCTAGCTTCAGCATCGGTGCCTCTTGATAACCTCTATGATGATGATTGCGGAAATCGTGCCAAGGCGGAACGATCCCGAGCGACATAGCCTATCGTTCTGCGCGGTTCCCTGGATTCGCCGGCTGATTGGCAGAGTACAACACCGGTCGAAATGAAATGGTGCCCCCACCGTTTTCGCTACCCCACAGTCCGCCGTATCCAATCATGGCCGCCATGATCTGGTCCTTTGTCACTCGACCCAACGGTTTGCCGTGTCCGTCGACGACGACGCTCTCGTGCCCGCCATGCTGGCACATCAGCTTTGCAGCCGCATTCAGGGTGGTGTCAGCTGAGAGAAGAGATTTCGGCAAAGCGCTCGCCGGATTTGACGGCGTCATAATCGCGTCAACTCGTATTATACGTCCTCTGTTGACGTCCTTTACAAACGAGGCCACGTAGTCATCTGCCGGCCGAAGAACGATGTCCTGGCTCGAACCTTGTTGAACCACCTCGCCGTTGCGAAGGATGGCAATCTGGTCTCCCAGTCTCAACGCCTCATCAAGATCGTGCGTGATGAACACGATCGTTTTTTTCACCTCCTGCTGAATATTCCGCAGCATCTCCTGCATGTCTGACCGAATGAGGGGATCGAGGGCAGAAAACGCCTCGTCCATCAGCAGGATTGGCGAGTCGCTTGCCAAAGCCCGAGCCAACCCGACACGTTGCTGCATGCCGCCCGAAAGCTGGTTCGGATACCGGTCTTCAAATCCGTTCAACCCAACGCGTGAAATCCAGCGCATCGCCTTTTCACGATGCCTATAGCGATCGCCGCCTTGGATCTCCAGGCCGTACAGGGTGTTCTCCAGAACGTTGCGATGCGGAAGCAAAGCAAATTTTTGAAACACCATCGCCGTGGTGTTGCGACGAAAGGCCCGCAAAGCATGCTCATCCAATTTGAGAACGTCCTGGCCGCCAACGATGATCTGGCCAGCCGTCGGCTCAACCAGCCGGTTGATGTGCCGTATCAAGGTGGATTTCCCGGATCCCGAAAGGCCCATTATGACGTGGACCTGACCAGCAGCCATATTGATGCTAACGTCGTTCAGTCCAAGGACAAGCCCGTGGCGTTCGTTCAACTCATCTTTCGTCATCCCTCTCGCCAATGCATTCAGGTGGTTGTTGGCATTGGCTCCGAAGATCTTGAACAGATGTGAGATAACGATTCCGACTTGTTTTTCTTCACGATCAGGCATGCATCAACTCCAGGTGTCGCTGCAGCCGCTTGCCATAAGCTTGGCTGATACGGTCAAAAATGATGGCGATACCAACAATGGCTAGTCCATTGAACAAACCCAGCGTGAAATACTGATTGTTGATCGCTTTGAGGACCGGTTGACCCAAACCCTGCACCCCGATCATCGAGGCAATGACGACCATGGCTAGTGCCATCATGATGGTCTGATTGACGCCAGCCATGATGGTCGGCAGCGCCAGGGGAATCTGGACGTCTCGCAGCTTTTGCCAATTGGACGAACCGAAGGCATCGGCCGCCTCTAATACATCCTTGTCCACGAGGCGGATGCCCAGATTTGTCAGCCTGATCATGGGAGGGATCGCATAGATTACGACGGCTATCACACCAGGAACCTTGCCGATTCCCAGCAGCATCACCACCGGGATCAGATAAACGAAGCTTGGCATGGTTTGCATGACATCGAGTACCGGATTGATGACCCTCTGGATGCGCTCCGATCTCGACATCGCAATTCCAACCGGCGCACCGAGCACGATGGCTATGATCGTCGAGACAAGGATCATGGACACCGTCTTCATCGTATCGTCCCACATGCTCAGGAACCCGATTGCAACGAGGGTGACGACGGTTCCAGCCACGGTTGTCAAGTTTCGGGATGCAAGCCATGCCAGCCCAGCCGCCAGCGAAATGATCAGCGGCCAGGGCGTGTCGGTTAGAAAGTGCTCGCACTTGATCAGAAGGTACTGCAACGGCGCGAAAACGCCCTCAATTGAATCGCCGTATGTTCGGGTGAAGGTTCGAAAAGCGTCATCCAGCCCCTTTTTGACAAGCCGCAAGGCCTCGTCATTGAGATGGGGAAAATTTGTCAGCCAATCCATGAGGAATTCTCGGTCGGTCAGCCCAGTGAGGGCAATGGCGGTCGCAATGATGGCCGCTCTAAAGGCCACCACCGCGACACGTTGATTAAAGTGCCGCTTTGATTTTTCCGGCGACGCCGACCGGGACCCACTTGGCCCAGATATCCTCGCGTGTCTTGAGGAAATACCTTGCCGCATCGTCACCAGTGGCCTGGTTGTCGGTCATCCAGGTCAAGAGACCGTTCACCGTATCGTTGGACCACGACCGGGTTTGCAGGTACTCCATCACTGCGGGATCAGTACGATCCGAAAAGCCTTTCGTGACGATCGTCTTTACTCGATCTTGCGGCCAAACGTTTGGCTTTGGATCGGCACAATCCGCCACTGTATTGCAACGCTTCCATTCAGCCTGATTGTAAGGAACCCCGAAGTCGAGCTTCACCATTTCATACTTTCCCAGAATCGACGTCGGAGCCCAATAGAATCCGAGCCAGCCTTGGTGGCGCTCATATGACTTTGCTATCGATCCATCCAAGCCGGCTGCCGATCCGGTGTCGATCAAGGTGAAGCCGGCTTTTTCAGCGCCGTAGGCTTTGAAGAGCTGCGTTGTAACAACCGTCGCGCCCCAGCCCTGAGGCCCATTGAAGACCGCCCCTTTCGATGAATCTTCAGGTGCTGGAAAGAGCTCCGGATGTTTGAGCGCATCCGCAATGGTTTTGATATCCGGATGTGCTTCGGACACATACTTTGGAATCCACCACCCGTTGACGCCACCATCTTTGAGGGCCGCGCCAGTTTCAACAAGCTTGCCTAGCTTGATGCCGGTAGCGACAACATCTGGCAGCAGATCGACCCAGATCTCGGGAGCAACATCGGGCTTTCCCTTTTCGATCATGGAGGTGACCGTCGGCACGGTGTCCCCTTCGAGAATTTCCGCATCACATCCGAACCCAGCTTTAAGAATGAACTTGTCCAGGCTTGCCAGCACTTCAGCGCTCTGCCAATTCATGCTGGAGATTGTCAGCTCACCGCAGCTTGATGCAGCATTCGCAGGGAGTGACTCCAGTACAAGAATTGTCAGGCATGCCGCCGCCAGTGGGAGATTTTTCACGTCGTTTCCCCTTTCATTTGCCTATGTGTTACTGAGTAGCGCGCTTGATCGGAGCCGGTCTGTCCGGCGACCGTGATGACGGAACAGACACGCAACGCATCAAAGAGCGCAGCATGGATGTTCCTCGAAGAGACCGCGTCACCAATCCGGAACAACACGAAATCACCGGCCGGGTTCACCGTTCGGTACTCGGCTTTGCCGTCCAATAGAGATGCTACTTCTATTTGGCCGTTGTTGACTGAATGACTTTGAAGATCGAAGTACAATTCAGCGTTTTCTTCCGTCCCGACTTCATAGAAGACATGATCGGCCTGGAATTTTTCTTCCAGGTCGGTGAGGACGTTTCGCACGGTGACGGTCAAACGGTTGCCGTCAGGGCTCAAGGCAACGATCTCACGGTCGGTGAGGAAGTTCACCCCGCGCTGATACAGGTTGCGCATGCCGACGCCGTAGTTCGTCGGCCCGAGATTATGAAGAGGTGTGCGATCCGGCGTTAAGAGAGTGACGCAAGCACCGGATTGGGTTGCTACCTCCGCCGCCACCAGCGAGTGATGGTCGCCTCGATCGTCGAAAATGATGACCTCTCCAACAGGAGGCTGTCCGGTGAACACGTCCCAAATCGGCCGGGCAAGATGCGCGCCGCCAATGTTCAGCGAGCGCGGCAGTGCGCCTGTCGCGATCACCACCAACACAGGTTTCTCACGCAGGATGTCCTCGGCTTCCGCCAGCATGTTGTAGCGAACATCAACGCCGAGATGCTCGAGTTCATTGACCAGCCAATCGATGATCCCGCGCATCTGGCGCCTGGTGGAACCTCCGGCCGCCATGTTAATCTGTCCACCCAGCTGGTTGGACGCTTCGAACAGGGTCACCCTGTAACCCCGCTCGGCGAGAACACGGGACGCCTCCAGTCCTCCTGGGCCTCCACCAACAACGACAGCGCGCAAACCCGCTATTTCATGGCGGCGAAAGCGATGCGGGAAGAAACGCTCGCGACCGGTCGCGGCATTCTGGCCGCATAAAGCGTCTTTGCCTTGATTAACCCGGTCTGCGCAGTAGTTCATTCCGACGCAGGTGCGGATACGATCTTCCTGCCCGGTTTGCAGCTTTGAGACCAGGTAGGGATCGGCGATGTGAGCCCTGGTCATTCCCACCATATCGACAATGCCGTCGCGCAGGGCATGGCGAGCAGTTGCGATATCGGCAATGCCTCCTGCATAGAATATAGGTAGTGAAACGGCCTCACGTATGTCTTTGGCAACTCCAAGGAAACGGGCTGCGGGAGTGCCCATAGGAGGCATCCATTGAGCCAAGCCCAGATCGTCGTATGGCGCTCCCGCAAGCACGTTGAGGAAGTCGACCAGGCCGCACTGCTCAAGCCGCTGGGCGATCTCGATGCAGTCCTCGCGGCTGAGCCCACCTTTGAGGAAATCGTTACCGGTGATCCTCAGTCCTATGATGAACTCGTCACCCACAGCATCGCGGACGCCGTTCAGGACGTCGAAGGTGAGTCGAAGCCGGTTCTCCAGGGAGCCGCCATAATCGTCCTGTCTGAAATTGATCAGAGGGGATAGGAATTGTCCCAGCAAGTGCGAGTGCGACAGGATTTCGATTCCGTCAAAACCGCCCTTTTTGCATCGTGCCGCCGCGGCCGCAAAGTCCTTGGTGACGCGTACTATATCAGCCCTTTCCATACTCTTTGGATAGGCTCGGTGCGCCCGTTCTCGCGTGTTAGATGGTCCTATTACTGGCAGCCATTCCCCTACGTCGCTGGATGTACGCCTCCCCATATGTGTCAGCTGACACATAATCGCGGCGCCATGGGAATGAACGCCCCCGGTAAGCAGTTCAAACCAAGGCAGGATGCTGTCATCGCCGGCATAAAGTTGCCCAAACGCGGACGGGCTGTCCGACGAAACGTTGGTCGATCCCCCCACCACCGTTAGAGCAAGCCCTCCCTTGGCCTTCTCCTCATGATAGAGCCGGTAGCGCTCCGTAGGCCAACCGTTCTCTACATAAGCCGGCGCATGAGCGGTGCTCATAATCCTGTTTCGAAGTTGCAGAGACCTGAGCTGGAATGAATCGAGCAACGGGTCCTTTTGTCGATGGCTATCGTGAGATGGCACTCTTGGCTTCCTCAGCGTATTATGGCTGGGACTATGATTACGGGGTGCTTTTCGGATAGTCAGCGTAAGATCGATCACGCCTGAGGTAAATCAGATTGACGTCTCGTCCGCCTTTGAGATTGCCGCCACTACACAGTCTGGTCGCGTTCGAAGCGGCGGGAAGCCACATGAATTTTACCGCTGCGGCTCATGAGTTGAATGTCACCAGGGAAGCGGTAAGCATGCAGGTCAGGCTCCTGGAATCCAGGCTTGGCGCCAAATTGTTCGAGCGGGGGCAACGAGGCGTGGCACTTACAGAATATGGGCGCCAATTTCACAATACAGTTTCAGAAAGCTTATGGCTGATCTCAAGGGAGTTTAACGAGAAAGTCGCTGACATTCCGGCAAATGTAACAGTTAGTACAACCGTTGCATTTGGAAGTTGCTGGCTGATGCCGAGGTTGGCTGATTTTCGAATTCGCAATCCCGGGATCAATATAAAACTGGTTGAAACCGATGAATGCTTGGATATGAGCAAATTCGGGATAGACATTTCGATTAGATATGGTCGCGGTGACTGGAATAAATTGAAGTCCGAGAAAGTGTTTAGTGAGGAGTTTTTTCCGATTTGCAGCCCAGGATATGTAAATTCTGTCGGCGCCGAAAACTTCCGCAAGTTTCAAAACGTGACGCTGCTGCATCTAGATGGGCGGGCTCACGAATGGGAGAATTGGGACAAGTGGCTTGAATTCGCGAAGCTAACTTCTTTACGCCCTCAGCAAGGAATCTGGTTTCAAAATTACGACAATCTGCTGCGGGCCACCCTCGAAGGGCAAGGGTTGGCGTTGGGATGGGCACGCCTTGTTGAGGAGAAGCTGTCAAATGGGAGTCTCGTACGCCCTTTTGACCTCGCCTTCACGACCGGCAATGGCTACTACATTGTTGAAGCTCCAGCGAATGCTCCAAATCGTGCCAGCAAGATCTTTAGGAACTGGATACGCGACAAAATGCGCATCTAGTCCCGTCGCCGTCGGGCGCTTATGGAAACCATGCAAGGATTTTTTCGTGTGTAACAGCGCCGTTACCCGCTGAAGGCCGCACACAGTAGTGTTCTTGTACATCGCGGATTTATACTGATTCGTAACTGGCCAGCTTTCCAGTTGAGTTCATGGACGACGCGCCCTCACTGGGATGGCCGATCCCATGCCGACTCAAGGCGCGGGCAAGGACGTTACGGGACGATCTCTAGGGAACTCGTTGCGACCCGCTTGGCATCGAAAACGATTTTGATTCTAATGGCTTGAGCCGGCAATTGGCTGCCCGCAAGCGCACCATCCCCCCTCCTTTTCGTCGTCTACCCCTTCGCATCTGGTGCAAAGGATTGCGGCGCCGGCCTGGCAGATCTGCCATTGTCGAGACCCCGGTTTGGTGTGAAACTCATGGCCTCAGCATGGGAGGTCAAAAAATGCCCAACAATTTCAAGACCGGAGACGTGGTCAAGCTGAAATCCGGAGGCCCCAGGATGACGGTCAGCGATGGCGCAGCCTCGGGCATGTATCTGTGCCACTGGTTCAATCGCGAGGGCGAGGTGTGGACCCCGCAGCATGCCGGGTTCAAGCCCGAACAACTGATTGCGGCCGACCAGTCGGACTAGAGCTCCTTCCATCCCGATCGACGGGATGCGCACCCGAGCACGAACGGATCAGCACGCGCGACCGACGGATTTTCCGGGTCGCGGCGTTTAACGGTTGAAGCGCGATGACGGCACAAGCCGTCTGCGTCGCGCCAAGCTGGAGACGCACAACATGATCAGCCGTTCGATATTAGTCGTTGCCTTGAGTTTGCAGACCGTTGCGGCTCTTGCCCAGGCAACGACCCCGCCTGCACCGCAGACCGCCGCGCCACTTGCCGCGCCAGGCGCGTCGGGGAGCAGGTCCGACATCACGCTGGCCAAATTCCAGAAGCGGCGCGAAAAGGCGATCATGGCGGCCGACACGGATGGCGACGGCAAGATCAGCCTGCTGGAATGGGAGGCCTTTCAGGCGAAGCGCAACGTCAAGGGCGACGCCGCCAGATCCTTCGCGCGGATCGATTCCAACCATGACGGCTTCATCGATCGCGCCGAACTCGATGCGTTTTTCGCCAAGCGCTTCGCCCGGCTGGACAAGAATGCCGATGGCATTCTGACAGCCGACGAACTGCCGGGCCACAAAACCGCTCCCAAGCAAGAGCAATGACCAAGAGGCAATGACGCGCGATG
>NZ_RZPF01001040.1:0-1551 GCF_004022735.1 Mesorhizobium sp. M7A.F.Ca.AU.001.01.1.1 | reverse complement strand
GGCGTCAGCCAAACCACGCGCAGCCATTCCAGCATGTCCTCGGCCGAACGCGCCGAGATGGTGCGCCTGCTGGCCGCCATGATCGACAGGCTGCCCGACACGGGACCGTTTCCGCAAGCCGATATCGGCCTTTCAGGCGAGCTGGAAGCCGAGATTGCCGTGGCGCCGGCGGTCGATGTGGAGGAACGCTTCCGTCGGACGCTTGCCGAGGGCCGCGAGCGCGATCGCGCCGCCGGACGTACGCTCGACGGCCCGCACCGTTCGGACCTGGTGGTTCGGCACCGCCCCAAGGCGATGCCGGCCGAGCTCTGCTCGACCGGCGAGCAGAAGGCGCTGCTGGTCGGCATCGTGCTGTCGCACGCGAGGCTGACCGGCGAAATGTCGGGCATGACGCCGATCCTGCTGCTCGACGAGATCGCTGCGCATCTCGACAGCGGGCGGCGCGCGGCGCTGTTTTCCATCCTGGAGGAACTGAACTGCCAGGCATTCATGACAGGAACCGATGCTGCGCTGTTTTCCAGTCTCCAGGGCCGTGCGCAATTCCTGACCGTCGACCACGGGACGGTTGGGCCAACCGAAGACCCCTGACAAGGTTTTTCCGTGCCTGTATGATCAGGCAATGACCACTGCCGCCCTGACCGCAGACGAGATCGAACGCTATGCCCGCCACATCGTGCTGCCGGAAATCGGCGGCGCCGGACAGCAGAGGCTGAAGCAGGCCCGGGTGCTGGTCATCGGCGCCGGCGGGCTGGGCGCCCCGGTGCTTGAATATCTTGCCGCCGCCGGCGTCGGCACGCTCGGCGTGGTCGATGACGACACCGTTTCGCTCTCCAACCTGCAGCGTCAGGTCATTCACGGCACCGACACTGTCGGCCTGCTGAAAACCGACAGCGCCAAGGCGGCAATCGCCCGCATCAATCCCAATACCACAGTCGAACCGCATACGTTCCGGCTGACCACGGACAATGCGCCTGCCCTCGTCGCCCGCTATGACATCGTCGTCGACGGTTCCGATAATTTCGAAACGCGCTACGCCGTGGCCGATGCCTGCGCGAGCGCTGGGAAACCGCTGGTGCATGCCGCCGTCGGACGCTTCGACGGCTCGGTCACGGTGCTGAAGCCATTCGAAGACGGCAAGGACGGCAAGCCCAACCCAGGCTATCGTGACCTGTTTCCCGAGGCGCCACCGCCGGGCCTGGTGCCGTCCTGCGCCGAAGTCGGCGTGCTTGGCGCGCTGACCGGCGTCATCGGCACGCTGCAGGCCATGGAGGCGGTCAAGCTGATCACCGGCGTGGGCGAACCGCTGGTCGGCCGGCTGCTGCTTTATGATGGGCTGGCGGCGCGCTTCGACACCATCCGTTACAAGAGAAGCTGAATTCTTGGACCTGATCGAAGCAGTCTCCATCAGGCGGATCCCGACCGATTTCGACCGTTGGGACGATGTGCTCGCATTGATCATGCGTGCCTTCGCCTCGATGGACGACGTCATCGACCCGCCCTCCTCGGCCCACCTTTTGACCGCCGACACTCTGCGGGACAAGGCGCGGCGGG
>NZ_RZPF01001039.1:0-1555 GCF_004022735.1 Mesorhizobium sp. M7A.F.Ca.AU.001.01.1.1 | reverse complement strand
GCCGCCAGCACCGGGTCGAGCGCGATTTTCGCGCCACTCTTGGCAAGCGCTGTGATCGCGGCTTCGAATTCGCCGGGCTCATGCGGCTCGGCGAGCTGGGTGAGGTAGGCGGCGACCTGGCGCGAGAATTTGCGCTTATCCATGAAAAGCTGGTGCGACCCATCGGCGGCGAGGATGGCGAAGCCGAGCGCCAGCGGCGTGTGCGGCACGTCGCCGCCACGGATGTTGAAGGCCCAGGCGATGGAGGAGGGGTCGGTCAGCACCGCATGGGTGGCGCCGTCCTTGGCGATCGCCGCCGCTAGCCGCGCCAGCTTGTCCTTGGCGAGCTCGCCGGCAAAGCCGATCGGGTGGAGCTCGACGGGAGCCACCGGCGCGTCGGGCTGATCCTTCCAGATGATGTCGATCGGGTTTTTGTCGAGCGGCACCAGTACGGCGCCGTTCTTGTCGACTGAGGCCTGCAGCGCCTTGACCTCGCTGATCGTGTGCAGCCATGGATCGAAGCCGAGCCGTGCGCCCTTGCCAAGATTGTCTTTCAGCCAGACAGCCGGCGGATTGTCGACCAGGCTTTCGATCGAAAAGACGTCGAGATCGACCTCGCTGCGCACCTGCAGCGTGTAGCGCCCGTCAACAAAGACGAAGGCGCGGTCGCGCAGGACGATGGCGACGCCGGCCGAGCCGCTGAAGCCGGTCAGCCATTTCAGCCGCGCCGAACGATCGGCGACATATTCGCCCTGATGCTCGTCGGCACGCGGGACGATGAAGCCGTCCAGCCCGTTGGCTTCAAGCCATTGGCGCAGCAGCGCCACGCGCGGTTTGCCGACGGCCGGGTCGCCCGCGGAATCGAAGGTCTGGAACATGGTGGGCCTCCTGCATGTCCGCGCAACCGTAGCGTACGGTCGCGGAAATCGGAATCGATTTCCGGCTGCGCGCAACCTGCTACAGCATCGCCGGACTGACAACTGGGGGAATTTGGTCCAGGCTCGGTCGGTGCCGGTCTAATGCTTCAGGTGGATCGTCACCCAGCCCTCGCGGTGCAAGGTTCTGACATGGCGGAAATTCTGGCCGACATAGGCCGAGATGACCGCGTCCCGCTGGCGCTCGAGGATGCCCGACAGCACGATCGAACCGCCAAGTGCGATATGATGGGCCATTTGCGGCGCCAGCCGCATCAGCGGCCGCGCCAATATGTTGGCGACGATCAGATCGAAGGGTGCGCGCTTGCCGAAGATCGGATGGTGAAAGCCGGGCGCGGTTGCTGTTTCCACCAGTGCCTTGACGTGGTTGAGCCGCGCATTGGCGGCAGCCACCCGCACCGCCACCGGATCAATGTCGGTGGCCAGCACCGGAATGTGCGCCAGCTTGGCGACGGCGATCGCCAGTACCGCGCTGCCGGTGCCGAGGTCGAGCGCATTGCGCGGGTGTTCGCGCCGGACCACTCTTTCCAGCATTTCCAGGCAGCCGGCGGTGGTGCCGTGATGGCCGGTGCCGAAGGCGAGGCCGGCTTCGATTTCGATGGCGAGTTCGCCGCTGTGGCGTTTCCTGCGGTCATGTGCGC
>NZ_RZPF01001038.1:0-1556 GCF_004022735.1 Mesorhizobium sp. M7A.F.Ca.AU.001.01.1.1 | reverse complement strand
GATAGTCATCGCCGGGCGGAACGGGTTTTCGGGGAGCGCCCCAAGGATCATGCCGATGATGACAGGCGCGGTCGGAAAATCGAACCGCCGCATCAGGAAACCGGCGGCCCCCAGCAGATAGAGGATGACGAGGTCGATGGGCGATTGCGAAATGCCATAGGTGCCGACCGTGGCGAACACCAGGATGCCGGCATAGAGCTGCGGCGCCGGGATTTTCAGCAGCCGCACCCACAGCCCGATCAGCGGCAGGTTGAGGATGACCAGGATGACGTTGGCGATGAACAGGCTGGCGATCAGCCCCCAGACGAGGTCGCCCTGGGTCGTCAAAAGCAGTGGTCCGGGATTGATGCCGTAGCTCTGGAACGCCGACAGCATGATCGCCGCCGTCGCCGAGGTCGGCAGGCCAAGCGTCAGCATCGGCACCAGCACGCCGGCTGCGGACGCATTGTTGGCGGCCTCGGGGCCGGCAACGCCTTCGATGGCGCCGACCGTGCCGAACTCCTGCTTGTGCTTCGACAGCTTCTTTTCGATGGCATAGGACAGGAAAGTCGGGATTTCGGCGCCGCCCGCCGGCATGGCGCCGATCGGGAAGCCGATCGCGGCGCCGCGTAGCCAGGGTTTCCACGAACGCCCCCACTCGGCCGCCGTCATGTAGAGCGAGCCCTTCAGCGGCACGATCTCGTCCTTGCCGGCATAGCGGCGCGAGGCCATGTACAGCGTCTCGCCGACCGCAAACAGGCCAACGGCGGCGATGATGACGTCGACGCCGTCGAGCAGTTCGGTCATGCCGAAGGTGAAGCGCGGCTGGCCGGTCTGCAGGTCGACGCCGATCATGCCGATGACGAAGCCTGCGAACAGGCTGGTCAGGCCGCGAACGGAAGACGAGCCGAGCACCGCCGAGACGGTGATGAAGGCCAGCACCATCAGCGAGAAATATTCGGCCGGACCGAAGGCCAGCGCGAATTTGACCACCACCGGCGCCAGGAAAGCGACGCCCATCGTGCCGATCGTGCCGGCGACGAACGAGCCGATCGCCGAAGTGGCGAGGGCTGCACCGCCGCGGCCGGAACGCGCCATCCTGTTGCCTTCCAGCGCGGTGACGATGGTGGCGCTTTCGCCGGGCGTGTTGAGCAGGATCGACGTCGTCGAGCCGCCGTACATGGCGCCGTAATAGATGCCGGCAAACAGGATGAAGGATGCCTCCGGCGCCACCTGATAGGTGATCGGCAAAAGCAGCGCGATGGTCAGCGCCGGCCCAAGACCGGGCAGCACACCGATGGCGGTACCAAGCGTGGTGCCGAGCAGGCACCACAGAAGGTTGACCGGGGTGAAGGCGACCGAGAAGCCATGTGCCAGATGTCCGAGCGTTTCCATGGCGTCAGCCCCTCAACATGGTGATGAACGCATCGATGACCGTGTTCAGCTGGTTCTCGATGAAACCGGCACCGATGTTGACGCCGAGCGCCCTGGCGAAGCCGAAATAGGCGGCCAGCGCCAGGATAAGGCCGAGCACGACGTCCCGCAGCGTACGCTTGCTGCCGAAGCCGTAGCAGACG
>NZ_RZPF01001037.1:0-1559 GCF_004022735.1 Mesorhizobium sp. M7A.F.Ca.AU.001.01.1.1 | reverse complement strand
CCCTTGTGCTGACGCCCGCACTTTGCGCCACCATCCTGCGGCCGCCCAAGGACCATGCGACGCAGACCGGCCCGTTCGGCTGGTTCAACCGTGTCTTCGATCGCGGCACGCTTGCCTACCGCGACGGCTCGCACGGCATCATCAACCGATCCTGGCGCTTCCTCGTCGTGTTCCTGGCCATCGTCGTTGCCGTGGGCTGGATGTTTGCCCGGCTGCCGAGCTCGTTCCTGCCGGAAGAGGACCAGGGCATCCTGATCACCAGCGTGCAGCTGCCCGTCGGCGCGACGCAGGATCGCACGGAGCGCGTGCTGGCAGAAGTGACCGACCATTATCTCAACCAGGAGAAGGACGCCGTCGACGGGGTGTTCACCGCCTCCGGCTTCGGCTTCGGCGGCGCAGGGCAGAATGTCGGCATCGCTTTCGTGCGGCTGAAGGATTTCGACCTGCGCAAATCGCCGGCTTCCGCCGCGCAGGCCATCGCCGGCCGTGCGATGGGCGCGTTTTCGAAGATCAGGGACGCGCAGGTCTTCGCGCTCGCGCCTCCCGCCATCCAGGGCTTCGGCAACACCAACGGCTTCGACTTCTACCTGCAGGACGTCAACGGCGCCGGCCATGACGCGCTGATCCAGACGCGCAACCAGCTTCTGGCCCTGGCCGGGCAGAGCAAGGTGCTCGCCAACACAAGGCCCAACGGCCAGGAAGACCAGCCGCAATTCTCGGTCGACATCGACCAGGAGAAGGCCAGCGCGCTTGGCGTCAGCCTGGCCGACATCAACAACACGCTTTCGACCGCCTGGGGCAGCGATTACGTCAACGACTTCATCGATCGCGGGCGGGTGAAACCGGTCTATCTGCAGTCGGACCCGAACTTCCGCATGCAGCCGGAAGATTTGGACAAATGGCAGGTCCGCAACGCCAGCGGCGACATGGTGCCGTTCTCGGCCTTTGCCTCCAGCCACTGGACATTCGGCTCGCCCAGGCTGGAGCGCTACAATGGGTCGGCGGCGGTCGAGATCCAGGGCGCGGCGGCCACGGGCGTCAGCTCGGGTGCCGCCATGGACGAGATCGACAAGCTCGTCGCGCAACTGCCCGCCGGCTATTCGCACGAGTGGACCGGGCTGTCGCACCAGGAGAAGCTTTCCGGCAACCAGGCGCTGTCGCTCTATGCGATCTCGGCGCTGGTCGTGTTCCTGTGCCTGGCCGCACTTTATGAGAGCTGGTCGATCCCGTTCGCGGTCATGCTGTCGGTGCCGATCGGCATCTTCGGCGCGCTGCTGGCGGCCAGCCTGTTCGGCCAGTCCAACGACGTTTATTTCAAGGTCGGCCTTTTGACCACGATCGGTCTCGCCGCCAAGAACGCCATCCTCATCGTCGAGTTCGCCATCGAGCGGCAGGCCGCCGGGATGGGGCTGGTCGAGGCGACGCTGGAGGCGGCGCGACAACGGCTGCGGCCGATCCTGATGACGTCGCTGGCCTTTATCCTCGGTGTGTTGCCGCTGGCGATCGCCAGCGGTGCGGGCTCGGGCGCGCAGAACTCGGTCGGCATCGGCGTGATGGGG
>NZ_RZPF01001036.1:0-1562 GCF_004022735.1 Mesorhizobium sp. M7A.F.Ca.AU.001.01.1.1 | reverse complement strand
CAGCCATAATGGCGCGGTTTGATGCGGACCTTTCCATGATTGCGCTTGAAGCCATCGTCACCAACAGAACCTTTTGAACCAAAGCCCGGACGAACCGGACCAGCTTGTTTGCTCATACAGAGCCGGCACGGGAACAAACCCGGCCGTTTTCCTCACGCAGGCGATTCCCCCGCCACGGGAGCACGCCTGCGAAATTCGTCGCGATCACCTGAACCCTTTTCGCCTGAAGCGAAAGGAGCCGCCTTTACGTCTGACCCTGTAGCAAGAAGCTGCGGAGGAGGGCGGTTCCAGGATTGCAGTGATCCACCATCGCTTTTATGATTTGGCGGGGTGGATGGCAACCCCGATTTCCGATGCCGGCAAAAAGCCGTTCCGTAGCGTAAAGCCAGGCTTGCGGCCCTGCATGAAAAGGCTTGGTTAACCTTCTCTGGATACCAATCGTTAATCGAGTTCGCGGCCTCACCGGCATTTCGACGAAACGACCGGGCGCCGGGCGCCAAACCGGGAGCGACTGCAAGAGAGATGGGATTGGCGGACTTCACAGACAAGGGATGTCGTGTCGGCGGCCGGATCCTGGCCGCTTTCTGCCTCTTGCTGCTGCTGGCGGCCTCATCCGTCTTGTCCTCAAATGCCAGTGCCGCCGACGCTCCGCTCGTGGCAAAAGGCTACAAGATGGCCGGCGATGCCACCAAGATGCGCATCGTCATGGATTTCGACCGCGAACCCGATATCAAATGGTTCCTGCTGCGTGGTCCCAACCGTCTTGTCATCGATCTCGCGAATACGAGATTCGCCGTGGATGCCAAGGATTTGAAGGCGCGGGGCCTGGTCAAGGGCGTGCGCCTGGGCGAACTCGGCGAGGGCGTTTCGCGTCTGATCCTCACCGGCAAGGGACCCTTTGCCGTCGACAAGCTCGACGTGCTCAAGAACGAGGACGGAACCGGCTACCGCATTGCCATCGACATGTCGGCGGCATCCGAACGCGAGTTCGATGCCGCACTTGCCAATCAGGCGCTGACCACCGGATCGACCGTTTCGACCGACAAGGGAGGGCGGGTCGGCACCGGGCCGGTCTCCAATCCGGGCCATCGGTTCACCGTCGTCATCGACCCCGGCCATGGCGGCATCGACGGCGGTGCCGAGGGCCTGAACGGCACCATCGAAAAAAACGTCACGCTGGCCTTCGCCACGGAGCTGCGCGACAAACTCGCGGCCGTCGGCAATTATGATGTGTTCATGACGCGCGACACAGACGAATTCCTGCGTCTGGACGACCGCGTGCGCATTGCCCGTCAGCATGAGGCCGACCTGCTTATTTCGATCCATGCCGACACGATCAGCGTCAAGGGCATTCGCGGCGCCACCGTCTATACCGTCTCCGACAAGGCTTCGGACCCCGAGGCGCAGGCGCTTGCCGACCGCGAGAACCTCTCCGACCAGTTCGCCGGCATGGAAATCAAGAACGACAACAAGGAAGTCACCGACATCCTGATCGACCTGATCCGCCGCGAAACACACAACTTCTCGATGAGTTTCGCCCACACGCTGGTTGGCCAGTTGTC
>NZ_RZPF01001035.1:0-1562 GCF_004022735.1 Mesorhizobium sp. M7A.F.Ca.AU.001.01.1.1 | reverse complement strand
CCGTCGACCAGGGCACATTGAGGATCGGCGGCGACTGGTCGCTGGGCGATGTCTCGGGCGCCCTGACCTTGAACGGCGGCGCGCTGCAGGTGACGGGCAATCCCGTCAGTTTCACGCTGGAGCGCCAGATAATCCTCGGCGCCAACGGCGGCACCTTCGATGTCGGCGCCGGCAAGAACCTGATCCTCGACGGCGTGGTTTCGGGCGACGGACAACTCGCCAAGACCAGTTCCGGCACGCTGACGCTGACCGGCGCCAACAGCTATTCGGGCGGCACGGCGGTGCGCGGCGGCGGCCTTGTCGTGACGGCGACAGGCGCGCTCGGCGACGGACTGGTCGCCATAAACTCCAACGGAAGCGGGGGATGGGCCAAGCTCTATTTCTCGGGCAACGACGCCGCCAATCCGGTCAGTGCCGAGGATATCTCGATCACCGTCGGGTTGGGCGACCTCAACTTCCTGCGCAATGCGACCGCCGGCGCGGCCACCATCATTCTGGCGAAGGACGGCACTGGCGGGCTCAATTTCAGCACCGGAACCGATGCCGGCACGGCCAGCATCATCAACCAGGGCGGCGGCTCGGTCACCTTCACAGGAGCAAGCGCCGCCAATGCTACCATCGTCAATGACGGCCTGGGCATACCGTATTATTTCAGCAGGACGACCTTCGACGACGATTACTCAAGCAATGTATCTTCCTCCGCCGGGGACGCCACGATAACCAACCGGAATGGCGGCTCGACCATTTTCTACGGACATTCGGACGGCGGAACGGCGACGCTGGTCAACGAGGCCGGCGGCACGCTCGATTTCCAGCAGGCATCGCAGGCGGCTGATGCAACCATCCTCAACGGCGCCGGCGGCAGCGTGCTGGTTCGCTTCCGCAACCAGGACTCCGTGCTCGATGTCGGTTCGCTGTCTGGCGACGGGGCCATACTAATCGACGATTCACAGCTGGCGCCGCAGCTTTCGCTCGGCGCGCTCGGTCATGACGACGTCATCGGCGGCACCATTTCCGGAAACGGCTCTCTGACCAAGACCGGCGCGGGCAAGCTGACGCTCAACGGACAGAACAGCTATGCGGGCCTGACCACCGTCGACATGGGAACGCTGGTGGTGGGCGACGCCAGCCATGGCACAGCGAGCCTCGCCGGCGATGTCACGGTGGATTCCGGCGCGCGCCTTGGCGGCATCGGCACCATGGGCGGCAATGTCACCATCCTCGGCACGCACGGCGTCGGCAATTCCATCGGCGTCCAGGCGGTCGGCGGCAACTATGTCAATCATGGCGTCCTGGAGGTCGAGGCGACCCCATCCGGCGCCGACAGGCTGATCGTCGGCGGCACGGTCGACATATCAGGCGCCACGCTCAACCTGGTCCTGACGCCGGCGACAGCCGAGAGCTGGAACCTGCGCAACGGGCCGTACACGATCATCCAGAACAATGGCGCTGCCGATGTCGCCGGCACCTTCGCCTCCGTCGGCAACCTCAACGACCTTCTCTTCCTCGACCATCTCATCAACTACAAGGGCGGCGACATCGGCAGCGCCATTGTTCTGGAT
>NZ_RZPF01001034.1:0-1564 GCF_004022735.1 Mesorhizobium sp. M7A.F.Ca.AU.001.01.1.1 | reverse complement strand
ATCTTCGCCACCTATCTCGACCACTTCTCGTCCTATGTGACGACCTATGCCGGCCTGGCCTCGATCATGATCGCCGTGGTCTTCCTCTACATGGTGTCGGCGATCTTCATCCTCGGCGGCGAGCTCAATGCCGCGATCAGCCGCTATCTGGAGGCGCGTGCGCGGGTGGGATGACAGGGCGAATTGAGGAATTGAAGAACTGAAGAATTGGAGAAAAAGCGGGCCATATCCGGCGCTGTCTGTGCTTCTTCCTCAATTCCTCAATTCCTCAATTCCTCAATTCCTCAATTCCACAGTTCTTCCCTTGGCCTGCCGCGCCGTTGCCAGGCCGACGCCGAATGTCGTGATCGCCATGCCGGCAATCTGAAGTGCGTTGAGCTGCTCGTCGAACAGGGCCCAGGCGATGATCGCCGTCACCGCCGGCACCAGGTAGAACAGCGAGGCGACCTTCGACATCTCGCCGTCGCGGATCATCACCATCAGCAGGAAGATGGCGCCGAGCGACAGCACCAGCACCAGCCAGGCCATGGCGAAGATGAGTTCGCCATTGATGACGACCGTGTGGGTTTCGAAGGCGAGGGAGGCGACGAGCATCAGCGAGCCACCGCCGACATATTGCCACATGGTCGCCGCGACGAGGTCGCCGCCGGAGGCAAAGCGCTTCTGCCAGATGGTGCCGGCGCTCATGCCGAGCACCGAAACCAGCGAGGCTGTCAATGTCGCCGCGGTCACGCCGCCGCCGAGCGCGCCGAGCTTCGGCCACAGCACGATGACGATACCGATGAGGCCGATGCCAAGGCCAAGCCAGTGACGCGGCAGGATCGCCTCGCCGAGGAATTTGCCGGCCAGCACCGCCGTGATCAGCGGCTGCAGGCCGACGATGAGGGCCGAAAAGCCGGCCGGCATGCCCCTGTGGATGGCCCAGAACACAGCGCCGAGATAGACGCCATGCATCAGGATGCCCGCGCCGGTGGCATGCAGCGCCTCCTCGCGGGTGGCTTTTTTCGAACCCAATACAAGCATCAGGACGGCCAGCAGGATGGCGGCGATGACGAACCGCGCGGCGAGGAAGGTGAACGGCTCCGCCCATGGCATGGCGTAGCGCGCGCCAATGAAGCCGGTCGCCCACAGAACGACGAAGGTGGCGGGAATGAACCGCTTGATGCTGTGCATGTTCCGGAGTCCGCCGCACTGGAGAGAATTGCCGTGGCGATGCTCTAATCCCGTTCACCCCGGCGCGCAAAGCGAAACGGTTGATCCATAGATCACCGGAATTCAACGCCGGCCCATCTGGGGTGGCTTCTTGGTCTCACCGGGCTCAAAGCCCGACCATTCGCCTGATGTCGTCAGGCGATGCGCCGGCATGGCGCAAGGCGGCAAGGCCGGTATCGCCCAGGCTCTTCGACAGTTTTCGCCCGTCGGGCCCGAGGATGAGGCGATGATGGAAATAGGCGGGTTGCGGCAGTCCCAGGAGTTGCTGCAGCAGGCGCTGCACGCCGGTGGCGGAAAACAGATCTTGTCCGCGCACGACGTGGCTGACACCTTGCAGGGCATCGTCCATGAC
>NZ_RZPF01001033.1:0-1568 GCF_004022735.1 Mesorhizobium sp. M7A.F.Ca.AU.001.01.1.1 | reverse complement strand
GGTAGACCAGGCGTCGATCGCCAGTGACGAGCCGTGCAGAAGGATCACGGTCGGTCCGCTCCCAGCTTCGAAATAGCGCGTACGGATTCCGCCCGCCGAGACATAATTTTCCTCAGCTCTCGAAGAGGGTAGCGGCGGACGGGCGGCGTCAGGCGCTTGCAAGCGCCGATTAGCTGACGGATTGGTTTTCAAGCTGTTCGATCATCCCGAGTGCGAATTGTGCGGCTTTGCGTACATGTTTTTTTGCAAGCCGCTCGGCATCCGATGCCTTGCGGTTCACCAGGGCGTCGAGCAGGGCTGCCAGCTCTTCTTGAGATGCCTTTCGCCGCTCTGCATTGGAAAGAGAAATCATGCGCAACTGTGAGGCCCGCATATGTATGCTGCGAAGCATCCGTTCCGCCTCGGAATTGTTCGCGCCTGCTATCAAAACGTCGTAAAACCGGGTTTTTGCGGCAATCATTTCGCGCGGTACACCGACGCGATAAGCTTCCATCAGCTCGTCATACATGTCCCCGCAACGCGTGATATGATCGTCAGCCGCATTCTCGCAAAACAACCTGCATATAAGCGCCTCCAGCACTTCGCGAAGATCAAAAATGTCCTTCGCGACCTTAGGATCGACGACAGAGACGATCAGCCCCCGGTTGGGCAGGTTCGTGACTAGGCCCTCGTTCTCGAGCTCGCGCATCGCTTCCCTGAGCGACGTCCGCGAAACGCCCATGCGCTCGCAAAGTGTGCGCTCCACCAGCCGCTCTCCCGGCGCCAGTTCTCCGACGACGATGGCGTTGCGGATGATATCGGCCACCTGCGTATACAGCCGCGGCGCAACATGGACTCGCAGGTCATACACGGCGACTTTGATCCTTTGAAAGGTGCGTGGACGAGTGCAATTTCACAAGCATATCACCTTACCGCAAGGCATTGTGCTCACTCAGTGGCCTGAGGCGTTCAGCGGCCGTGGCTCGTAGGCCCGGTCGATGCAGTCAATCTGTTCGGCGGCAAGCGCTATGTCCAATGCCGCGACGGCCTCGTCGACATGCTCTATCGAGGTTGCTCCAAAGATGGGCGCGGCTATGCCGGGGCGCGCCAATGTCCAAGCGAGAGCCACCTGGGCCGGTGTCTTTCCGATATCAGCGGCAACGGCAGCGACGGCTTCGCGTACGGCGTGGTCGCCCTCGCGGTAGTAATATTTCTGCGTATAGTCGTCGCTTTTCGTGCGCGCCGTCTGCTGGCCGGGATCGCGACGGTCCGCGGCAAGGAAGCCGCGTGCGATGGGGCTGAACGGTATCAGGGCAACCTCATCGTGACTGCAATAGGGAAGCAGTTCCCGCTCGCACTCCCGGTGAGCGGGGTTGTATTCGCATTGCATCGAGATGAACGCCGGAAGGTCACGTGCGCTGGCAGCCGCACGGCATTTTGCGAGTGTCCAGCCGGGCATCGTCGTGACCCCGACATAGAGCGCCTTTCCGGCGCGCACGATGTCCGCCATGGCTTCGACCAGTTCGTCGAGATCTGTATCCTTGTCCCAGATATGTGTCTGGAAGAGATCCACGTGATCGGTTCCAAGG
>NZ_RZPF01001032.1:0-1569 GCF_004022735.1 Mesorhizobium sp. M7A.F.Ca.AU.001.01.1.1 | reverse complement strand
ATCTCAAACCGCTCCGAGACGCCGACACGGATCATGTTGAGGCTGCCTTCCCTGGTGAAGCGGAAGTCGCCGGGCGCGTCGGAACCGGCCGGCTGGCCGGCACGGAAAGAGATGATGCGCGTGCCGCCATCGGGCCAGGTCACAGTGATGTTCGCCTTGTCGGCGGTGTGCACCACGCTGACCTTGCAGCGCTCCATCGGCTGGCCGACATAGCGGGCGCAGGGAATTTCGGGGCCAGAAGCCAGCGTCGGAGCGGAATCAAGCGGGACGTCAGGCGCCGCCAGCGCCAGTAGGTACGCATCCTGCATGGCGGCGTGGCCGATTTCCTCTGGCGATTTCGGCGTGCTTTCGGCTGCCGGACCGGCGCCGCCAAGCCGCGCCGTCAGGTCGGGCGGTGCGACCGGCGCGCTGTCGGCTGAGCCGGTGGCCTGCGATTGGTCCGGTGCCGAGGCCTGCTCGGCCCCACTGCCGGTGGAGGCAACCACCGGCGCACCGGCCGGTCTTGGCTCACCTTCGACATAGGGGTTCGGATTGAGGGGGATGAGATAGCGCGCCGGCGCCCAGCCGCTCAGCTTCTCCTTGCCCGTGCTCTCGACCTTGCACCATTTGTAGCCGTTGATGTCGTTGCAGCCGAGATTGGTGACCATGTCGCCACTGCTCAGCCGCGCCTCGACCGTGGCGACCGGCGATGCGGTGGTGCGGACCTTGAGAAGGTCGTCCGGCGCCAGGCCGGTAACGACGGAGATGACGAGCTCCGGCGCCTCTTGGGCCATCTCTTCAGCCATAGCGGGGGCAATCACAGGCCACGCCGTCATCAGCAGCGGAGCAGCAATCAGCGCATGGAGGATTGTTCGGAGCGTAACTGTGCGCCTCATCGTTTGGCCGTGCGCTGATACCGTGCCGCGGCGGATCGAGCCCGCCGCAAGCCCGGCCGGTTTTATAAGGGACGACGCGGCGCCATGTAAGCCCGAAAATTCGGGCCGCCGTTTCGCCAGCCTTCAGCCGGGCAGGGGCATGAACCCGGTTCTGAGCGCGTGAGCCCATTCCGGCCGGCCCGCTTGTTCGGCCTGCCTGGCGGCCGCCTCGTGGTCGTAGTCGACGGCGATGGCCTCGAAGCCGTCGGGCTGGCCGTTGCTGCCCAGGGTGACAATGCCGTAGCGCGCATGCGGCGAGCCCTGCTCGGAGACATGCGCCGGCGGCGTGGAATCGTCATAGGCAGGGCAGCCGATGCTGCCCGGATTGAAGATGACGGGACCGTCGGGGACGCGGATCAGTTCCGCGCGGTGGCTGTGGCCGCACAGCGCGATGCGGCAAGCCGGGTCGAGCGCCTTCAGCCGCCGCCGGATCGCCGTCAGCGGCGCGCGTACCAGCTGGCCATTGACGATCGTATCAGTGAGATATTTCTCGTCATGGTCGGGACGGGCGTGGAAAGCGATGATTCCGGGTGCGATCTCCAGCGTCAACGGCTGGGCGAACAGCACCTGGCGCTGTGCCTCGGTCAGCCGCTCCTGCGCATAGACGTCGGAGGGCCACATGGTGTCATCAGCGGGGTCGGCGGCAACACGGCGG
>NZ_RZPF01001031.1:0-1588 GCF_004022735.1 Mesorhizobium sp. M7A.F.Ca.AU.001.01.1.1 | reverse complement strand
CACAGGGGGCTTCAGTGGGGCAGCCAAGCAGCGGCTCTGCCGGCTTAAACGCCGTTCCGGTCCAAAAGCGGACAAAACCGAATGAGCGCACTTGATCCAGACCGAAGTTTCACGAAAATCATTCCAAAGCCGGTTGCTGCCATTCAGTGCGCCACTTTCGGCCTGTTGGACTGGATATTGCGGCGCCTGGCCCAATCGCCGCAGACGACGAACCGGATAGCCATTATGAGGAGACTGTTTATAACGGTCGCTGAAATCGCGATGACCAAGGGGAGACGATGCGCTACATACGTCCGCTTTCAATAGAAGATGCCGTTGGCCAGTTGGCCGGGTCGGCTGGTACGGCCGCCATCCTCGCCGGAGGCAGCGACCTCCTGGTCAGGATGAAGGGCGGCTTTGCCGAACCAGAGTTGATCGTCGACATCAAGGCGATCGATGGCTTGAGCGAGATCCGGGAAACGGCTGAAGGCTTCAGCATCGGCGCCGCGGTCCCTTGCGCCGTCCTGGGAGAGAACACCGCCCTCAAGAAGGCATGGCCTGGTGTCGTCGAGGCGGCCAAGCTGATCGGCTCCAAGCAGGTGCAGGGCCGCTGCACCATCGTGGGCAATCTCTGCAACGCATCGCCGGCCGCCGACAGCGTGCCGGCGCTGGTTGCCGCCGGCGCCAGGGCAGTGGTCGTCGGGCCGGCGGGCCGGCGCACGATCCCCGTGCAGAGCGTGCCGACCGCGCCGGGCAAGACGTCGCTGGCCAAAGGCGAGATCATCGAGGCGATCCTGCTCGACAAGCGCGAGCCGCGGTCTGGCGATGCCTATCTGCGTTTCATTCCACGCACCGAGATGGACATCGCGGTGGTCAGCGCCGGGGTGAACCTGACGCTCGACGAGCACGGTGTCGTCAAATCGGCCCGCGTGGCGCTGGGCGCCGTGGCGGCGACGGTGCTTCTGGTCGAAGAGGCCGCGGAGGTGCTCGTCGGCTCCAGGCTGGAAGAGGCGACGCTGGAGCGGCTCGCCAAGGTCTGCGCGGGGGCCTGTCGTCCCATCGACGACAAGCGCGGCACTATCGAATTCAGACGAAAAGTTGCGGGTGTGCTGGCCCAGCGGGCCGCCACATCAGCCTATGCACGTGCAGGAGGCAAATGATGGCTGGAATTGCAGTTTCAACGACAATCAACGGCGATGCTGTCGAGTATCTGTGCCAGCCCGACGAGACGCTGCTCGACGTCCTGCGCGATCGGCTGGGGCTGACGGGCGCCAAGGAAGGCTGCGGCACCGGCGACTGCGGCGCCTGCTCGATCATCCTCGATGACCGGTTGGTGTGCTCATGCCTGGTGCTCGGCGCCGAGGCTGAAGGCCGTCGCGTCGAGACCATCGAGGGCATGGCGCATGGCGATACGCTGCACCCGCTGCAGCAGAAATTCCTCGAGCACGCCGCATTGCAATGCGGCATCTGCACTCCGGGCTTCCTGATCGCGGCCAAGGACCTCCTGGCCAAGAACCCCGACCCGACCGAGGAGGAAATCCGCTTCGGCCTTGCCGGGAACCTCTGCCGCTGCACCGGTTACGACAAGATCGTGCGCGCCGTCCAGGAT
>NZ_RZPF01000102.1:0-12196 GCF_004022735.1 Mesorhizobium sp. M7A.F.Ca.AU.001.01.1.1 | reverse complement strand
CGTCCTTCATGGCGCCGTCGGCATAGATGGTGTCGCCCGAATGCAGGAAGAAGTCGGGCGTGTGCTTGCCGATCGTGGCGTAGGTCTTCATGCCGGTCTCATCGATGCCCCAGCCCTGGCCGGCGGTGTCGCCCGACCAGGCAAAGCGGATGTCGCGCTTCGAGGCCGGCGCCGTCCTGAAGCGCCCGATGATCGGCTCGGAAACGGCGTTGATGTCGGCGAGATCGGCTGCCGTCATGCGATAGAAGATATCCTGGTCCGAAGCGAGGTCGGTGAGCAGCCGCTTGACGGTGTAGTCGCTGGCCGGCGACGTATCGAGCGGCGCCAGGCGTGTCGCAGTGGCGAAGTTCTCCGTCGACGACACTTCGAACATGACGCGCGACGGGCGATCGGTGCGCGTCCACACCATGCCGCTGGTTGCGTCGACATCGCCGGACTGGACGCCATGGGTGAAGGCCGGCCGCTGACTGGCGCGCGAATAGTAGGGCAGCACCAGGCTCGAGACGCCGGCCAGGCCAACGGCGCTGGCGGAGGTGACGAAAGCGCGGCGAGTCATCGAAAGCTTGTTCACGGCTGTCTCCTGGATGGCTTGAACGGTGCCACCAAAATCCAGCGTCAATGTTTCAGGGACATCTCGGGATCATGAAGTTTTTCTGACGATCAACAGGCGGGTGGGCGTTTGCGCGGACGGCGAAGCTGCCGATCTTCCTCCGTGTGGGGGAGATGGCAGCTTGGCCGGTAGCGTCTCTCCCTACGCCGCCTGCGGCTCCGGCTCGAATGCCGGCTTGCTGGTGTTGATCAGCAGCGAGATACAGGCAGCGGCTATTGCCGTCATGCCGGCGATCAGGAAGGCCAGTTCGTAATTGCCCTGCAACTCGCGCATGGTGCCACCGAAGGCGGCGGCGGTCGCCGCACCGATCTGGTGGCCGGCGACGATCCAGCCGAACACGATCGGCCCACTGCGATCGCCGAACGCCTCATTGGCGAGCCTCAGAGTCGGCGGCACGGTGGCGATCCAGTCGAGACCGTAGAGCACGGCGAAGATGATCAGGCTGGTCGCTGAGAAGCCGGAATAGGGCAGGTAGATCAGCGACAGGCCGCGGATGCCGTAATAGACGCCGAGCAGCTTGCGCGGGTCGAAACGGTCGGTGAGCCAGCCCGACAATGTCGTGCCGATCAGATCGAAAATGCCCATCATCGACAGCAGGCCGGCGGCCTGCACCTCGCCGATGCCCATGTCGCCGCAAAACGCGATCAGATGCGTGCCGACCAGCCCGTTGGTGGTGAAGCCGCAGACGAAGAAGGTGGCGAACAGATACCAGAACACCCGCGTGCCGGCGGCACGGCGCAGCGTCGAGAACGTATGCGCCAGAAAGTTGCCCTGTGACGCAGGCGGCGTCGGCGGCACATCGTCAGCCTCGGCGCCATAGCGCACCATGCCGATCGATGCCGGCCGCTCCGGCACCAGCAGCCAGACCAGCGGTATCAGGGCAGCGGTCGCGATCGCGACCGCAATGACAACCGGCTGCCAGCCGCCCGACTGTGCCAGAGCGGCGATCAGCGGCAGGAACACCAGCATGCCCGAGGCACTGGAGGCCGACATCAATCCCATGACAAGGCCGCGATTGGTCTTGAACCAGCGATTGACGATGGTCGCGCCGAGCACGCTGGCGACGGCACCGGAACCAATGCCCGAGAACACGCCCCAGGTGATGAACAGATGCCACGGCTTGGTCATCAGCAGGCTGAGCATGGTCGAGCCCGACATCACCACCAGCGAGGCGAGCAGCGTGCGGCGCAGCCCGATGCGCTCCATCAGGGCTGCGGCAAATGGCCCCGTCAAACCGTAAAGCAGAATGCCGACACCGGCGGCCAGGGAGATGACGTCGCGGCGCCAGCCGAAACTGTTCTCGAGTGGCAGCATCATGACCGAGGGTGCGGAGCGCAGGCCAGCCGCGACCAGCAGGCTGAGGAAGATGACGCCGACCACGACGAAAGCGTAGCGCTGGCCAAAGGGGCGAGATTGAGTTATCATGTTACTGACCGGTACGTTGCAGGGTGGGAACATGTATACGTACCGATCGGTAACATTGTCAATCGAGTCACACGATGCCAACCGACAAAAATATTGAACTGACCATCAGCGACGGTCATGCATCCGCTCCGCCGAAAGCCGCCAAGAAGATCCTCGATGTGGCCTATGACCTGTTCTACCGGCGCGGCATCAGGGCGATCGGCGTCGACGAGATCGTCAAGCGTGCCGGCGTCACCAAGCCCAGCCTCTACCGCAGCTTTCCGTCCAAGGACGAACTGGCCGCTTCCTATCTCAGGCAATATGACCGTGAATACTGGGAGCGCTTCGACGAGGCGGTCGCCGCTCATCCCGGCGACCCGCGCGCTCAGATCAAGGCTTTCCTGACCCGCATCGGCAAGCGCACGCAGGTGGCGGACTATCGCGGCTGCGGCATGACCAATGCGGCGGTCGAATATCCCGACCACAGCCACCCGGCTCGCGTGGTCAGCGAGGCCAACAAGCAGGAACTGCGCCGCCGCCTGCGCGCCATGGCGGCTGCGATGGGCGCGCAAGACCCAGACACGCTCGGCGACGGCCTGCTGCTGCTGATCGAGGGCGCCTATATCAGCGGCCAGTTGTTCGGCCTCGGCGGTCCGGCGCAAGCGGTTGCCCGCAATGCCGACCTGCTGATCGAAGCCAGCTTGAAGAAATAGCGTTTGGCGCTACGCTGCGGCGGCTTGCAACGGAGATTGACCGCCATGCGTGCCATTCTGATCCCGCTTGTCCTGGTCGGTCTCGGTCAGGCGGCGCAAGCCGACGGCATTTCCAGCGCCTACACCGATCTGGATTCGAAAACGGACTGCGTGACCTACGCGCAGGCAGAAGAAGGCGACGGCGACTGGGCCGAACTCGCCTGTTCAGGCTATCGCGGCTATCCCGTACTGATCGCCTATGACGACGCCCGTGAATCGCTGTTCTACGGTTTTCCGCCCGGCGGCGACATGACGACGGTCTGGGAAAGCTTTTCCGGCCTCAATTCGTCCGGAGCCAAAGTCGAATGGCGCATCGAAACCAAGGGCGACACGGCAGTGCCCTATGCCGTCATCCATCGCCGCTCGATCAGCAATCCCGAGGACGAGAAAAAGCCGACCGAGGTGCTGCTCGTCGCCAAGGTCGGCCAGATGGACGCCCGCGACGGCTGCACCGTCGGCCTGGTGCTGGCCACCGGCAATCCCGTCGCCAACGACCAGGCGCGCAAGCTTGCCGACGACAAGGCACGCACCTTCGCCTGCGGCAAGGACAGACACACCGTCATCGGCAAAGTGCCGGCCTTCGGCCGGGTCGACAACTGACCGGTCGGGCTACTTGCTCGCCTTGGCCCGCTCGATCGCGTCGACGATCATCTTCTTGGCGTATTTGGAATCGTGCCAGCCTTCGATCTTGACCCATTTGCCGGGCTCGAGATCCTTGTAGTGCTCGAAGAAGTGCTGCACCTGCTGGCGCGTAATGTCGGGCAGCTGAGTGTATTCGGTGACGTTCTCGTAACGCAGCGTCAGTTTTGGCGACGGCACGGCGATGATCTTCTCATCCTGGCCGGCATTGTCTTCCATGATCAGCACGCCGATCGGCCGCACGTTGATGACGCAGCCCGGCACCAGCGCGCGCGTGTTGCAGACCAGCACGTCGATCGGATCGCCGTCGCCCGACAGCGTGTGCGGCACGAAGCCGTAATTGCCGGGGTAGCGCATCGAGGTGTGCAGGAAGCGGTCGACGAACAGCGTGCCGGCCTCCTTGTCCATCTCGTACTTGATCGGCTCGCCGCCGATCGGCACCTCGATGATGACGTTGACGTCCTCAGGCGGATTCTTTCCGCTGGCTATGGCTTCAATGCGCATGGCTTAAATCCCTCTCTCGATGGACGATCGATAGCGGGCGGCGCGTCATGGTGCAATGCGGCGAATGGTGCTGGGTGCGAATGGAACGCCCAATTGCCGAAAGGCCGGGTTGTCATTCCCAGACGAAAGCGACCTTCTTCAGCGCCTTTTGCTCGAAGATCTCGACGCCCTCGGCGACATCGCGGCCACCGGCGCCGGCATAGAAGGCAAGCGCGTTCTGGTTGTCCTCCAGCGCCCACACGACCATGCCTTTCAGCCCGTGATCGGCCAGCCGCGCCTTGGCCGCCGAAAACAGGCGGCTGCCGAGCCCGATGCCCTGATATTCCGGGCGCAGGTACAATTCGTAGATTTCGCCCTGCTGGCGCAGTTCACGGGCGCGGTTCTTGCCGATCGTCGCATAGCCGGCGATCTTGCCGCCGATTTCGACGACCAGAACGGTGGCGGCGCGGCGAATCGCATTCGCCCACCAGTCGGCGCCACGGCGGTTGATCATCGATGTCAGGGTCCGGTGCGGAATGATGCCGGAATAGGCGCCGCGCCAGGCCTCCAGATGCACCTCGGCGATGGCACTGGCATCGCGCGGGTCGGCTTTCCGGATGTCGATCGTCAGCGTATTCATGATTTGTTAACCATAAACCCGCATCGCCCGATTGCAAGGGTCCGGGCCGCCAGCCGGCTGCTTTCTCACAGGCGATCACCGCCCTGGTGAGGGGCCTTCAAGACTTCTGTGGAAAGGCTCAAATCTCGACGAGATGGTCGTCGAGCTCGTTGCTGTCGCCCGCAGTGACCGGGAAATGCTCGGCCAGCACCGCACCCACCAACTCGATCGCCTTGACGAAGCCGTCGGCAAGCCGGTCGTCGCCGGCATGCGCGGTAAGGTCGCGCACGACGCCGTCCCAGACATGCTGGCCGACCTTGGCGTCGATACCCGAATCGGCAACCACCTCGGCATAGCGCTCGGCGATCGAGACGAAGACCAGCACGCCGGTGCGCGCCGTGGTGCGGTGGACGTTGCGGGCGAGGAACTGCTTGATCGCGTTGGCGTGCGCCGCCTGGTAGCGCAGCCGCCTCGGCACCAGGTGGATGCGCATACCAGGCAGCGCCCACAACAAGGCCAGCACGCAGGCAAGCGCCAGGAGCTGGGCGAGGACGAAATGCGGCAGCCGGATCGACAGCCACCAGGCCTCCAGACCGTAGCCGACCGCCAGGCTGACGAACAGCATGCACACGGTCGCCATGAAGGCGGCCGGGAAGAAATAGCCGTCGCTGGCATGCGCCACGACACAGTAGATTTCGCCGTCGGTTTTCTCCTCGGCGGCGTGGATCGCGGTTGCGATGCGCTCATGATCCTGCGGGCTGATTGGTCGTGTTGCCATGATCTGTCTCACCAGCTTCCTGAAGAACCGCCACCACCCGACGAGCCGCCGCCACCGGAAAATCCGCCACCGCCGCTTGACCCCGAAGACCAGCCGCTGCCCGACGACGAACCGGTTGTCCAGCCAGTGCCCGAGTACCCGCTCGGCCCGCGGCCATAACGAAACGTCATGCCCAGCCATTTGTACACGCCCGGCGACAGTTTCGTGCCGAACATCGGCGGCAGGAACGCCATCGCCATCCCGCCGAAGAACATCGTCGCCCACAGGATCAGGAACACGGCAAAGATCGGATCGATGGACGTGCCGTCATCGGCGGGATTGCGCTTGCCCCGCGCTTCCAGTTCTTCGGGATTGCCCTCCAGCACCATGACCATGTCATCGACGGCTTTGCTGATGCCGCCGGAGAAGTCCCCGGCGCGGAAGGCCGGCACCATGTCATTTTCGATGATCAGCTTGGTGTGCAGGTCGGTCAGCGTGCCTTCCAGCCCATAACCGACCTCGATGCGCATCTTGCGGTCGTTCGGGGCAACCAGCAGCAGCACGCCATTGTTCTCGCCCGCCTGGCCAAGTTTCCAGAAGCGGAACAGCCGGTTGGCGTAAGGCTCGATCTCCTCGCCATCGAGGCTGGGAATCGTCGCGACGACGATCTGGTCGGAGCCTTTCGTCTCGAAATCGGCGAGTTTTTGGGTCAGCGCCGCCCTGGTCGCGGCGTCGATGATGCCGGCATTGTCGACGACACGGCCGGTCAGCGCCGGCAGGTCGGCCGCGTAGGCCATGACGCAGGAGAACAGCACGACCGCAGCAATCAGGACGGCCGAGGCGAGGCGGTCGCGTTTCGACAGGCTGATGCTGGATACCATCATGCCATCACCAGCTTCCCGACGAGCCGCCGCCGCCGGACGAACCGCCGCCGCCGGAAAAGCCTCCACCGCTGCTTGACCCCGAAGACCAGCCGCCGCCGGAACTCCCCGACGACCAGCCGCCACTGGAGGATCGCCGGCTTGGCTCGAAGGTCATGCCAAGCCAGCGGTAGCGGCCGGGGCCAAGCTTCTGGCCGAAGATCGGCGGCAGCACGGAAGCCGCAATGCTGCCGAAGAAGATGATCGCCCAGATGCTGATGAAGACGGCGAAGAACAGGTCGTCGGAATCGAAAGGCGCTTGCTGGTTGCGCTCGCCGCGCGCCTCCAGCTCCGCCGGATTGCCTTCCAGCACCATGACCATGTCGTCGACGGCCTTGCTGATACCGCCCGAGAAGTCCCCGGCGCGGAAGGCCGGCACCATGTCATTCTCGATGATCAGCTTGGTGTGCAGGTCGGTCAGCGTGCCTTCCAGCCCATAGCCGACCTCGATGCGCATCTTGCGGTCGTTCGGGGCCACCAGCAGCAGGACGCCATTGTTTTCCTTCGCCTGGCCGAGCTTCCAGAAGCGGAACAGCCGGTTGGCGTAAGGCTCGATCTCCTCGCCATCGAGGCTGGGGATCGTCGCGACGACGATCTGGTCGGAGCCTTTTGTCTCGAAATCGGCGAGTTTTTGGGTCAGCGCCGCCTTGGTCGCGGCGTCGATGATGCCGGCATTGTCGACGACACGGCCGGTCAGCGCCGGGAGATCGGCCGCGAGGGCGGTGAAGGGGAGGAAGAGGAGGCTTAGAAGAGCGAAAAGGAACCCTAGGCTTGCGTTCCGGAGCGCCCCCCTCTGCCCTGCCGGGCATCTCCCCCTCAAGTGGGGAGATTGGCCGCCATCTCCACTTTCACCAATTTTCAACGTCGCAAGATGGGCGTCAGCGCCGAAGCTGCCAATCTCCCCCCTTGAGGGGGAGATGTCCGGTAGGACAGAGGGGGGTGTTTGCACGCCAGCAGCCCGTCATTTCGCGGGATTTATTCCGATGACAGTGGACGTTCACCCGCCCTGCTTCGTGCCGAAATCGACCTTCGGCGGCTGCATCTTGTCTTCGGCGACGGTGAAATTGGCGAAGGGCTCGTTGCCGCGGAACCAGAAGGTCGCCCACAGCACCGAGGGGAACGTCCTCAGCGTCAGATTGTAGTCCCTGACCGCCTGGATGTAATCGCGCCGCGACACCGCGATGCGGTTCTCGGTGCCTTCGAGCTGCGCCTGCAGCGCCAGGAAGTTCTGATTGGCCTTGAGGTCGGGATAGGCCTCCGAGACCGCGATCAGCCGCGACAGCGCGCTGGTCAGCCCCGCCTGGGCATCCTGAAACTTCTTGAGGGCTTCGGGATCCTTCAGCGTTTCCGGTGTTACCGTGATCTGCGTTGCCTTGGCGCGCGCCTCGACCACCGCGTCGAGCGTATCCTTTTCATGCGAGGCATAGCCCTTGACCGTCTCGACCAGGTTGGGGATGAGGTCGGCGCGGCGCTGATACTGGTTCAGCACCTCGCTCCATGCCGCCCTGGCATTTTCTTCCGCCGTCGGGATGGTGTTATAGCCGCAGCCTGCAAGCAGCGGCAACACGATCGCCATCATCAGGAAGGCGGGCAGCGTGCGGAACGTGGACGGCAAGGCAAGGCGCTGGGCAAACATGATGGGGGTCCCTCGGTAGAAGTTGCACGCGAAGCATTACCACAATCAGCGCGCAAGAAAACCGCCCGCGCCGGCAGCCCCTCGCCTGGCACGCCCGGTGCCGCTGCAAGGCTCTGTGATTGGCCGTGCGAACGCGATAAGGTCCGGCAAAACGGGACATCATCATGGCGGAACGCCAGGACAGCGACAAGGAATCGCGCCGTATCCTCGAGCGCATTGCGCGCGAGACGGATCCGGCCGGCAACTCGTTTGTAGCGCGGGCAGCGAAAGGCATGCACGATCACGTCATCGCGGCCGATGCCGATCGTGCCGATCCGATCGAAGTCTGGGGCACCCGCTTTGGCCGCACGCTGGGCCTGCTGCTGGCGCTGGGCCTGATGGTCTGGCTCGTGCTTTACGTCATCCGGGGCAGTTAGGAATCAAACGACAATGAGCGCCGAACAAACCGACGCGCCGCGTGCGGTCATCGTCATTTCCAGCCATGTCGCGCGTGGCTCGGTCGGCAACCGTGCTGCCGTCTTTGCGCTGGAGACCCTGGGTTTCCCGGTCTGGGCGGTGCCGACCGTCATCTTGCCCTGGCATCCCGGCCATGGGCGCGCGACGCGCATCGTGCCGCCGCTCGACGAGTTCAAGGCTCTGATGGCCGATCTCGAGCGGGCGCCATGGCTGGGTGAGGTCGGCGCCGTGCTGTCCGGCTATCTCGGCGAGGCGGGCCAGGCCGAGGCCGTCGCCTCGCTGGTCGCCGCGGTCAAGGCAAGGACGCCCGGCGCCGTCTATATCTGCGATCCGGTGATGGGTGATTCGGGCGGCCTCTATGTGCCCGAACCGACCGCCATCGCCATGCGCGACCGGCTGATGCCGATCGCCGACATAGCCACCCCTAACCGCTACGAACTGGAATGGATGGCCGGCGCCGCGTTGCCAGACATGAAATCGGTGATCGCGGCGGCGCTGCACGCCGGACCATCGACCATGCTGGTCACCTCGGCGCCGTCGATGATGACGGGCGGCACCGGCAACCTCCTGCTCGATAACAGCCAGGCGCTGCTCGCCGAACATCGCCTGATCGACAAGCCGCCGAATGGCCTGGGCGATCTGACGGCGGCCGTTTACCTGGCACGCATCCTGTCCGGCCAGCCACCGATCAAGGCGCTGCAATCGACGACGGCGGCGGTCTACGAGATCCTGGCACGCACCGCCAAGCGCGGCGGCGACGAACTGCAGCTCGAAACCGATGCGCAGAGCCTGTCGCATCCGATGGCGATGGTCCAGCTTCGCCACCTCACACATCCAGGGCGGGGCCGCCGGGCGTGACATCGACTGAGGCCGTACTTGTCGGCGTCGATGGCTGCAAGGCCGGCTGGATCGCCGTCCGACGAACTTTTGGCATGGCACCGTCGGTCGGTGTCTTTGCAACCTTCACTGCCCTGCTCGCATCCCTTCCCGAAGACGCTGTCATCGCCGTCGACATGCCGATCGGCCTGCCCGGCTTTTCGGGCAAGGGCGGTCGCGGCCCCGAAGCGCTGGTGCGGCCGCTGCTCGGGGCACGCCAGTCCAGTGTCTTCTCGATCCCGTCCCGTGCCGCGCTCTATGCCGACACCAACGGCTTCACCACCATCGAAGCCTGGTATGCCGCGCACGTCAGGGCAAGCGCGGTGGCCCTGACCACATCCGATCCGCCGCGCGGCGTCTCGATCCAGGCGTTCGGCATTTTTGCCAAGATCCGCGAGATCGACGCCCTGCTGATCGCGCGGCCCGATTTGCGCGGCCGCGTGTTCGAATCCCATCCGGAAGTCGCTTTCTGCCGCTTGAACGGCGATCAAGCCATGCAACTGCCGAAGAAGATCAAGGGCAGCATCAATCCGGCCGGCATGGCGGAACGCAAGGCGCTGCTCTGCCGGCTCGGCTATGATAAGGGCTTTCTCGACCAGCCGCCGCCCCGCGGTGCCGCCGCTGATGACTTCCTCGACGCAGCCGCGATGACGCTGATCGCCGGTCGCATCGTCGGCGGCGAGGCGCGGCCGTTTCCCGACCCGCCGGGCCGCGACAGCTTTGGCATTCCCGTCGCCATCTGGGCGTGACGCTGTTGGCCACCGTTGCGCTCGATGCATGGCATTTCTAGCCAGCCCTCATAATTCTGCATTGCTCGCGACCGGCTTTTGCCGCTAGAGCCTCTCTAGACCGCAACGAGCTGCCGCATCCAACCCGGAAAGGCTCCAGACGCCGCCCATGTCCCATCTCCCTGAACATCTTCTCGCCGGCTATCGCAATTTCATGAATGGCCGCTATCTCACAGAGAGCGGGCGCTATCGCGATCTCGCTCGCGAAGGCCAGGCGCCGGAGACGATGATCGTCGCCTGCTGCGATTCGCGTTCGGCGCCCGAGGCGATCTTCGACGCTGGGCCGGGCGAACTCTTCGTTCTGCGCAATGTCGGCAATCTGGTGCCGCCCTATGCACCCGACGGCGAGTTCCATTCGACCTCGGCGGCGCTTGAATTCGCCGTACAGAGCCTCAAGGTCAAGAACATCGTCGTCATGGGCCATGGCCGCTGCGGCGGCATCCGGGCGGCGCTCGACAGCAATTCCGCGCCGCTGTCGCCGGGCGACTTCATCGGCAAGTGGATGAGCCTGATCGCGCCGGCGGCCGAAACCGTCTCCTCCAGCACCTTCATGACCGCCTCGGAGCGCCAGACCGCGCTGGAGCGCATCTCGATCCGCTATTCCATCGCCAACCTCAGAACCTTTCCCTGCGTCTCGATTCTCGAAGGCAAGGGACGGCTGTCGCTGCATGGGGCCTGGTTCGATATCTCGACCGGCGAACTCTGGACGATGAACAAGGAGACTGGCGATTTCGAACGGCCGGAACTGGGATGAACGCGGCGGCGCGCAAGCTGGTGAACATCAGGTCGGTCGCTTTTGCGGCGGCCGCACTGCTGCTGGCGATTATTGCCGCCCGCGCCGATGATCGTGCCCTCATCAGCCGCTGGTATTCGGCGCTGCTGGTCGCCGACCGCACGGAACTGTCCGACCTGCTCGCCGACGATGTCCGCATCAAGCTGGACGACCTCGGCATCGTGCAGAGCAAGCAGGAATTCATCGCTTCGATCGACGAATGGAAAGGTGCCGTTGCCGGTGCTGCGATCCGGCACCGGATCGAGAAAAGCGAAGGCGGCGTCACCACGGTGGTCGCCTGCTACGATTTCCCCAACAACGACATGCTGATGCAGGAAACTTTCGCGGTCACCGACAACCGCATCACCGCCAGTTCACAAGCGGCGATCGCCGAAAACTGCGACGGCTTTTGAGGGCGATATCGGCCAAATCCGCATATTGCGGGTCCGCCGGCCGCGCCCTACATCGGGTACGACCCACCTGCCTGCTTCACCAACGAAAGACTGTCCATGCCTTCCACGAAAGCCGTCGACCTCGCCGCCCATCCGCTGACCGCGTGGCAGGGGCCGCTCGGCCTGCCCGATTTCACGCGCATTGGCGACGGCGACTTCTCCCCGGTCTTCGACGCGGCGCTGAAGGCGCACGAGGCCGAGATCGAGGCGATCGCCGGCAACAAGGATGCGCCGACCGTCGAGAACACGCTTGCCGCGCTGGAACTCGGCGGCGAAGCGCTCGATCGTGTCTCGTCGATCTTCTGGTGCCGCGCCGGCGCCTACACCAACGAGACGATCCAGGCGCTGGAGCGCGACATCTCGCCGAAAATGTCCAGGCATTTCTCGGCGATTTCAATGAATGAGCGGCTGTTTGCCCGCATCGACGATCTCTACCAGCGCCGCGAGAGCCTGAAGCTCGACGCCGAGACCCTGCGGGTACTGGAAAAGACCTGGAAGGGCTTCGTCCGTTCCGGCGCCAAGCTCGACGCCGACGGCAAGAAGCGGCTGGCAAGCATCAGCGAGGAATTGTCCTCGCTCGGCACGGCTTTCGGCCAGAATGTTCTGGCCGACGAGCGCGACTGGGCGCTGTTCCTCGATGAAGCCGACCTTGCCGGCCTGCCGGACTTCGTGAAAAGTTCCATGGCCGAAGCGGCCGAGATACGCGGCCAGAAGGGCCGCTATGCCGTCACTCTGTCGCGCTCGATCTATGAGCCGTTCTCGACCTTCTCCGAACGCCGCGATCTGCGCGAGATCGCCTTCCGCGCCTTCACCATGCGCGGGCAGAATGGCGGCGCCACCGACAACACGAATGTGGTGCGCGACATGCTGCGCCTGCGGGCCGAAAAGGCAAAGCTGCTCGGCTACGCCTCTTTCGCCGCGCTGAAGCTCGACGACACCATGGCCAAGACGCCGAAGGCCGTGCACGCGCTGCTCGATCCGGTGTGGGAGAAGGCGCTGCAATTCGATCTGGTCGCTTGCTGCCTTCTCAAG
>NZ_RZPF01001030.1:0-1589 GCF_004022735.1 Mesorhizobium sp. M7A.F.Ca.AU.001.01.1.1 | reverse complement strand
CGCCTCTTCGAACTGCCTGGCATCAAGAGTGGTGCCGGCGCCGACGATGGCTTCCTCGACTTCACCAGCGACCCGCCGGATCGCTTCCAGCGCGTCGGCGGTCCTCAGCGTGATCTCGATCGCAGGCAGGCCGCCGCGCGCCAGAGCGCGGGCCAGCGGCACGGCATTGGCGACATCGGAGATCTTCAGCACCGGGATGACGGGCTGGCCGTTGAGGAGCGACAGAAGTTTTTCGGTCTTGCTGGGCATGTGTCTCTCCGTGGCGTGGGACAATTCAACCGATTAGCAGAAGGCCGTTTTCCTGTCCACGAAACCGGCCGTGTCGCGATGTCACGCGTCGCCCATACTCGCCAAGCCCAAGTTGACAAGGGTGGCTGCCGGCTCGATGGTGCCGACAGCTTTGGTCCCGGTGGCTTTTCAGGATAGGAATTTTTTCTTGACTCCCTGATCTCAGCTATGGTACAAATTCACCCATGGTGCAGATTTGCGCCAGTGACCCGCCGAACAGGATGCCTGCTTTGCCTTGAATCGGCTTGCTCGAGCGTCTAGTGGCTTCGGCGATGACATCACTTCCACTCCTTCGCGTCGCCGCGCTCTACCGGTTTGCCCGGCTCGACGCTTTCGAAGAACTGCGCGCGCCGCTCGCCGCATTCTGCTGCGGGCGCGGCATAAAGGGCACGCTGCTGCTGGCGCATGAAGGCATCAACGGCACCGTCGCCGGCAGCGAGACGGCAATTGCCGAACTGATCGCGTATCTCGAAGCCATCGAAGGGCTTGCCGGACTCGAGGTCAAGTACAGCGCGGCCGCGGACATGCCGTTCCATCGCATGAAGGTGCGGCTGAAGCGCGAGATCGTCACCATGGGTGTCGATGACATCGATCCTTCGAAAAGTGCCGGCACCTACGTCGCGCCGGCCGACTGGAACGCTCTGATTTCGCAGCCCGGCACTGTCATCATCGACACGCGCAACGCCTATGAGGTGTCGATCGGCACGTTCAAGGGTGCGATCGACCCGGCCACCGCAAGCTTTCGCGAGTTCCCGGCCTGGGTGGAAACGCACCGGGCGGAGCTCGAAGGCCGCAAGGTTGCGATGTTCTGCACCGGCGGCATACGCTGCGAAAAGGCAACCGCCTATGTCAAATCGCTCGGCTTCGAGGATGTCTTCCATCTCAAGGGCGGTATCCTCAAATACCTCGAGGAGGTTCCGGCCGAACAGAGCCTCTGGCAAGGCGAGTGCTTCGTCTTCGACGAGCGGGTTTCGGTGTCGCACGGCCTTGCCGAGGGCGACGCGGAACTGTGCCGCGCCTGCCGCCACCCGCTGACGCCGGGCGAGCTGACGTCGCCCAAATTCGCTGCCGGTATTTCGTGCCCGCATTGCTTCGATGCGCGTTCGGACGAGGACCGCCAGCGTTATGCCGAGCGCCAGCGCCAGGTCGAGCTTGCGCAGGCGCGGGGCAGGGGGCCGCATATCGGCTCCTGATCCAGCATCGTGCTGCTGCAAAGCGGCTGCCTGTCATTGCAATGTCAAGTTTCGGGACCTACGTCTTCGACGTTCGAAACCCGCCCGTTGGCCGGGCAAATCCTGGAG
>NZ_RZPF01001029.1:0-1591 GCF_004022735.1 Mesorhizobium sp. M7A.F.Ca.AU.001.01.1.1 | reverse complement strand
TCTCCGTGGCGCCCGACGCGCTGAGCGGATCGTCGGCGCAAATCAGGGACAAGCCTTTCGGTTCAGCGGCGACGGGTCTATCAGGAGGCCACCGCCAGTGGCTCTGTCCGGCCATCCACGATCTGTGCGTCGGGCGCCACGGAGACACAGCCACGGCCCGCCGCCTTGGCGGCATAGCAAGCCGCATCGGCCCTGGCGATGATCTCGTCGACCTCGCCACAATTGGCATTGATCGCAGCCAACCCGATGCTGGCGCCGATCACGTGAGGACGGCCGTCCCAGGTGAAGTCTAGCCCGCCGATCGCATCGATGATGGAGCGCGCCGCGATCTTGGCGCCGGCTGCCGAACCCGATTTCAAAACGACCGCGAATTCGTCGCCGCCGAGGCGAGCGACGATGTCGTCTGGACCAAGCACGCCGCGAATAGCCACGGCAACCCGCTTCAGCAGCGCGTCTCCCGCCGCGTGGCCACCCGTGTCGTTGACCAGTTTGAAGTGGTCGAGGTCGATGAACATGAACTGATGTCCGGCGCCTCCGACCGACCTTGTCGTGTCGCCGACCAACCTTGTCGTGTCGGCGGTGCCGTCCTTGCGCGCCTGGTCGACGAGGTCCTCCATGGCGCGGATGAAGCTGGAGCGGTTGGCAAGGCCGGTCAGCGCATCGTGTGCCGCGGCGTGGGCGAGCTGGCGCTGCAGCGCGCGCGCATCGGTAAAGTCCTGGAAGACGATGACCAGCCCGCAGAATTCGTTGCGGTCGTTGACGATCGGCGACACCACCTGGCGGATGCTGCAGCGCGTGTCGTCGCGCCGGATGAGGACGGCGCGGCTGTTCTGGTCGGCGGGCGCATGAACGCCAACCGCGGGCCGGGTCACGCCGATCCTGTGCCCCGTCTCCTCGTCGACCGCCCAGTAGACATGGCCAAGCATCTTGCCGAGAGCCTCGCCGCCGGCAATCCCGGTCAGCTTTTCGGCGACCGGGTTCATGAAGGTGATCCGGTTTGCGGCATCGGTGCAGATGACGGCATCGCCGATCGATTGCAGCGTCACCCTCAGCCGCTCCTTTTCATCGGCAAGCATTGCCGCCGACACGGTGAGGCGCTCTTCGGCCTCCTTGCGGCGGGTGATGTCGGTCAAGCTGCCGATGGCCCTGATCAGCCGTCCATCCTCATCACGTTCGATGGCCTTGCCGCGGTCGAGGATCCACACCCAGTGGCCATCCTTGTGGCGCATCCTGAACTCGGCCTCAAAGAACGGTGTCTTGCCCTCGAGATGAGCGCGATCCGCTTCGGCGACAGTCTCGCGATCATCAGGATGGATCATCGTCAGCCAGCGGTCGGTGTCGCCATCGAGCTCGCCATCCGCATAGCCCAGCATCTTGACCCAGGTCGAGGAATAGGTCGTGCCGCCCTTGCGCATGTCGAGGTCCCAGACGCCCTGGCCGGCGCCGGCGAGCGCGAAATTCCAACGCGTTTCCGCTTCGGCAATGCGCGCCTCGGCCTGCTTGCGAGCGTCGATGTTCTCGATTTGCGAGACGAGATAGAGCGGGCGGCCGCTGGTCTCATCGCGAATGACCGAACCGGCAAGATGGGCCC
>NZ_RZPF01001028.1:0-1593 GCF_004022735.1 Mesorhizobium sp. M7A.F.Ca.AU.001.01.1.1 | reverse complement strand
GTGCATTGGCCATGCTGGAGGCGGTGCAGATCCGTGATCCCTCTCGCGTCTTCAATTTGCATCCGCATGAAGTTTCGGGCGGCATGGGCCAGCGCGCCATGATCGCCATGATGCTGATCGCCGGTCCGGAAATGATGATCGCCGACGAGCCGACCTCGGCGCTCGACGTCACCGTGCAGCTCGATGTGCTCGGCATCCTCGACCGGCTGGTCAGTGAGCGTGGCATGGGGCTGATCTTCATCTCGCACGATTTGCGCCTGGTCTCGTCCTTCTGCGACCGCGTCATCGTCATGTATGCCGGCAAGGTGGTCGAGCAGCTCAAGGCGTCCGAACTCGGCCAGGCCCAGCATCCCTACACGCGCGGCCTGCTCAATTGCATGCCCAAGATCGGTGCCGACCGCCACCCGCTGCCGGTGCTCGACCGCAAGCCGGAGTGGGCGGCATGACTTCTGCGATTGCCGTCGACAGGCTGGAAGTGATCTTCGACCGTTTTCGCGCACTGAAAGGCGTCAGCCTCGACGTGCAGCCGGGCGAATCCTTCGGCCTGGTCGGCGAATCCGGCTCCGGCAAATCGACGCTGCTGCGGGCCATCGCCGGCCTTGCGCCGGTTGCATCGGGCGGCATCGTCGTCAACGGCAAGACGCTCGGCGCGCGCCGCGACAAGGCCTTCTACCGTGAAGTGCAGATGGTCTTCCAGGATCCGTACGGGTCGCTGCACCCGCGCCAGACCGTCGACCGTCTGCTGCAGGAGCCGCTTGCCATCCATGGCTTTGCCGACGGCGAAAAGCGTATCCAGCGGGCGCTCGACGAAGTCGGCCTCGGCAACGGTTTTCGGTTTCGCTATTCGCACCAGCTCTCCGGCGGCCAGCGCCAGCGCGTGGCGATCGCGCGTGCGCTCATTCTGGAACCGTCGATCCTGCTGCTCGACGAGCCGACCTCGGCGCTCGATGCCTCGGTGCAGGCGGAAGTGCTCAACCTGCTGGAAGAGGTACGCAAGCGCCGCAAGCTGACCTTCCTGATGGTCAGCCACGACCTCGCCATCATCACCCATATGTGCGAGCGGCTGATGGTGATGCAAAGCGGCGAGGCGGTGGAGAATCTGGCGGCGGCAGACCTTGTCGAGCGCCGCGTGACCAAGGACTATACGCGCAATCTGTTGCGGGCCAGCGACGGGTTTGTGAGAACCGCTTGAATTCGTTTTCTCTTTTGCGCCGAACAACCATCTTGGGGAATTCCCATGGAGGAATGGAAGTTTGCGGATCCGCCCAATGTCGCGGTGTTTGTGGATAGGGCAGTCGTTACCCGCGGCGATTGGATTACATACGTCTCACATGACGATGACGACGGCAGTTGGCAATTCCACAACAGCGAAACCGGACCTGTTGACGAAGGCGATATCATGATCGTCAGCTTGCAAAACGTTGTGCAGCGGGACGAAAGCATCCAGGCGTTGGCGGACTTGCCAGAAGGCTGGCACGCTTGGCGCACCTCGAAATCGTCGCCATGGCAACGCGCCAGGTCGCGCCCTGTGCCCTCCAACGACAACGAATGATCAGGCAAAGCCTTAGGCTGAGCCTTGCGCCAGTTCGCCGC
>NZ_RZPF01001027.1:0-1594 GCF_004022735.1 Mesorhizobium sp. M7A.F.Ca.AU.001.01.1.1 | reverse complement strand
GCTTCAATAACCGGTGCCGCACCCGCTGGCGCGTCATCATGGCTGTCGATCAACTGGCCAAGACGCTCCATCGGCGCGCGCCACTCGAAGGCGTCGAGCCGGCCGGTGATCGGCGATACCGGAGCCCAGCGTTCCGATACCACGCCGTCTGCGACCCAGGCCGGATCGCGCGGCGCCCGCAGCGCCCTGGACAGCAGCTGCCGAACTTTGCCCTGATCGCCGGTCTCGGCCTCCTCGATGTCGGCGAGCAGCAGATAGGCGCCCTCGCGACGGTCCATCCGGATCGCCGCCTCGGCCTCGCGGCGGGCGGTCGCGAAATCCTGCGCGTCGAGCGCGGCGCGCGCCACCGTCATCGACGATTCGGCGTGGTTCTTCTTCATCTCCTGCAGCTTCTTCGCCCGGTTGAGGCGGTCGAGCACCGCGTCGCCCGGCCTTGCATGGGTATAGAGCTCGGCGATCTCCGGATGCGGCTCGGCCTTCCACGCCGCCTCGAGTATCTTCGAGCCCTTGCGCACATCGTTCTGCTTGAACAGTGCGGCCGCGGCGGCCACGGCGGCAGGCGCGAAATCGGGCCTGAGCTTGTTCGCTTCGATCGCCGCCGTCCTGGCGGCGGCGGGATCGCTGTCGGCAAGCGCCTGCGCCTTGGCGGTCAGCAGCACGGCGCGGCGGCGGTTGGCGGCATCGCGTTCGATCTGCCGTGTCGCTTTCTGCGCGTCGACGAGTTTCAGGGCGCCGTCCCAGTCGCCGCGCGCGGTCAGCTCTTCCAGCGTCGATTCCGCCGCCCAGGCCAGCTGCGGCGCCACAGCGGCGGCGCGGCCGGCATAATGCCTGGCGGCGTTGCGGTCGCCGAGCCGTTCGGCTTCCAGATAAAGCCCGCGCAAACCCAGCAGCCGCATTTCGGGATCCTCGAGCATGCTCTCGAATTTCTGCCGCGCGCCTTCATGATCGCCTTCGAGGAGCGACGCCTGCGCTTCGAGCAGGTGGATCAGCGGCTCCTGGTCGGAACGGATCAGCTTGGCGGCTTCCTTGGTCTTCTTGCGGGCCAGCGCGCCATCACCGGCGCCGGCGGCAATCATGCCGGTCGACAGCGCCTGATAGCCACGATCGCGGCGGCGGACACGGAAATAGCGCGAGATGGTGTAGGGGCTGTTCCACAGCGACTTGAGCAGCCACCACAGGATCATCACCGCAGCGACCACGGCAACGACAGCCACCGCCGCCACCATCAGGCTGACCTGGTATTGATAGCCGTTGAAAGTGACGACCATGTCGCCCGGCCGGTCGGCCAGCCAGGCAAAGCCCAGCCCGAGCGCGAAAACGACGATGAGGAAGGCGAGCAGGCGGATCATTGTGTTGCCCTCATGCCTTCATCGCGCCCGAGATCAGCGCATCGACCTGGGTCTCGACCTCGATGCGCGCCTTCAGCTTACCGGCAAAGTCGGCGCCCGCGGCCTTGGCGGCCTCGGGCAGCGTTTCATACTCGCTGAGTGCCTTGGCGTAGTCGCCCTGGTTGACCGCCGCCTCCATGCGCGCGACGGTTTCCGGTGCGCCGGCGCCTTCGACGGCGCCGATCGGCCTGACCTTGACCAGCGAT
>NZ_RZPF01001026.1:0-1600 GCF_004022735.1 Mesorhizobium sp. M7A.F.Ca.AU.001.01.1.1 | reverse complement strand
CGCTTTCGCGTGCGGCCGCAATGGCGCAACCAATTGCCAAAAGCGCAGAGTTTTCCGCGCATTGCGCCAGCTTCGGCAATCGATCGTCCACTCGATAAATATCGCAGCCGGCCTGGGTTCCGGGCGCGGATTCATTTGACGAACCGGCGTTGGGCCGATTAGCGTTCTTTCCCAGGGATGGCAGCGCTGCCATCGGGGCAAACGCAGACATGAACACCATCGGCTGGCCAAATTTCAGGAGCCTGAACCAGGAAGGCATTGTCTTTGCCATCGCCGTGGTGCTGTTCGTTGCAGCGGCTATAGGCCTGCCAGGTTTCATCGACCCCAACAATCTCGTCGCCATCGTCCGCTCCGTGTCGGTGCTGGGCATCCTTGCGCTCGGCATGGCCGTGGTCATCATCGGCCGCGGCATCGACCTCTCTGCCGTCGCGATCATGGCGATGTCGGTCGCCTGGTACCTGCAACTGCTGAATTCGGGGACGCCGGACGGGCTTGCCTTCGCCTATGTGCTGGCCGGTGTGCTGGCCATCGGCCTGCTCAATGGTTTTCTCGTCGCCTATGCCGACGTGCCGGCGATCTTCGTGACGCTGGCGACAGGCTCCTTCGTCTTCGGCTATGTACGCTCGCAACTGATCACGCAGGATGCCGTGCCGGTGCCGCAGGGCCATTGGGTCGAGTTGCTCGGCGGCCTGCGCTTCCTCGACATTCCCATCGAGGTTTTCGTCTTCGCAGGGCTGGCCTTCCTGTTCTTCCTGTTCCTTCGCTACACCAAATGGGGCCGCTATATCTATTTCGCCGGCGATAATCCGGTGGCCGCCCGCAACATCGGCATGCCGGTGCGGCCGATGCTGGTGCTGCGCTATGTGCTTTCCGCCTTCGTCGCACTGGTCGCCGGCCTGCTGACGGCGGCCAGCCTGCATTCGATCAATACCCGCGTCGTCAATTCGACGCTGCTCTACGATATCGTGCTGGTGGCGGTTATCGGCGGCATCGGCCTGTCCGGCGGGCGCGGCGGGGTGCGCAACGTGCTGGTCGGTGCGGCACTGATCGGCATCCTGCTCAACGCCATGACCATCATCGACATTCCGCTGCTCTACCAGAACCTGATCAAGGCAGCGATCCTGCTCGGCGCCATCATCGTCGACGGCATCATCAATCCACGTGACGAGCAGACCGCCCAGCAGGGCGACATTTAGACCTGAACTGCGGCGGACGGTTGGGGCCGGCCGCTGATAACAACGACCAAAGCAAAAGGATCCGACATGAAACTGATCAAGACACTCATGGCCGCCGCCACGGCGCTCGCCGTCACCGCCTTCGTGGCGCCAACCTTCGCCGCCGACGATCCGGGGCCGACTGCGTACGCGCAGGCGCTCAAGGGCAAGCGCGTCATGCTGGTGCCGCTGGCAATGGGCTTCGACCTGGCGCAGGGCTGGGCGCACTATCTGAAGACCGAAGTCGAGGCCTGGGGCGGCGTGTTCGAGACGCGCGACCCGAACTGGGTCGTCGATGCCGGCGCGCAGGCGATCACGGACGCCATCTCCTCGGACACCAGGCCGGATGTGCTGATCATCCACGCGCCGGACCTCAACTCCTATTC
>NZ_RZPF01001025.1:0-1603 GCF_004022735.1 Mesorhizobium sp. M7A.F.Ca.AU.001.01.1.1 | reverse complement strand
GTATCGCCTTTTCCGAAATCAGCGGCGGCGCGCCAAAGACGATGTCGCTGGTTGCCGACAGGTCGACGCCGAGATCGCGTCTGGTCAGCGCTTGTATCAGCAGCCAACTCTTGTCGAGCGGGCCGCCGGCGACGCCGATCTTCTTGTCCTTGAGATCGGCGACCGTCCGGATCGGTGAACCCTCCTTCACCATGATCGCGCCCACGGCGGTGGAATAGGGGAACAATGTGAGGTCGCCGCCTTCGGAGCGCTGGCGCGAGACCCACAGCCAGTCGGAAACGATCATGTCGATCGCGCCAGCCTGCATCGCGACGTTGGTTGCATCCTCGCCGGCGAAGTCGATGATCTCCAGATCGATCCCGTTCGCGGCATCGAACTTGTGCTGCCGTAGCGTATCGAGTTCCCAACTCACGGTTCCAAACTTCAGCACACCGAGGCGAATCCTGGCTGCCGCAACGGCTGGCCTGGTAGCAAGAACAGCGGCTGTCCCGAGAACCGCCAGACGCAACGTCATGCGCCGTGAAACCATCATGACACCTCCTCCCCAGGGTTCCGCGCTGCCAAATCAGATGGCTCGTTCCTTGCTCGGAAATGCGCATTTCCAGCGCATGACCTTGAGGGTCGGGTGTTCTTGAGACCATTTCGCGATTTCGCTGGGGGCAAGGAACATGCATTGGAACAGGGTGCCGCGGCTCTCGAAATAGAGATGTTCGTCTCGGCAATTGCTCGGATTGGCGCTGAGGCAAACCGTCAATATGAGATCGACCATGTCCATTCAGCACCTCTTGCGCGTTCCCAAACGCCCATCTCGGCGAGTCCAGCCCAACCAGGAGCCAGGACAAAACCGCCACTTGCCGGATTTCTCAAGGTGCCAATGGAGAAACCGGAATGAGGTCAAGCTACGCGCTCGCCCAATAGCCGTCAACAAAGACGAATGGACAGGATCCTTGAGCACCCAGGCCTCTAAACCTTTGTACGATTGACTTTCACAACATGCCGATTAGCTTCCAGGTGACGTGGCGCGGCTCCACGGGAGAAGCGGAATTTCCACGCCACCGCGTAAGGCGCATGCCGACGGATCAAAGGATCGGCATGCACAAATCGTCCAGGGCACCCAGACGATCAATGAGGAAATACCATGCGCGCAATCGCATTTTTCGCAGTCATGTCCGTTGTGCCCTTCATCGCGAGCCAATCCCAGGCACAGGACGCGGCGGCGGGTGAGAAGGTCTTCGCCAAATGCAAGGTCTGCCATGTCGCCGACCAGGACAAGAACAAGGTCGGCCCGTCGTTGAACGGCGTCATCGGCCGAACAGCCGGCACGCACCCGGGGTTCAGCTATTCTCAGGCGATGGTCGCGGCAGGCAAGTCCGGCGTCAAATGGGATGAACCCACGCTGAAGACTTACCTTCACGATCCCAAGGCCATGGTCAAAGGAACAAAGATGGCGTTTGTCGGCCTCAAACAGGACGAAGACATCGCCAATGTCATCGCCTATCTGAAGCAATTCTCGAAATAGCGCGCCGCCGGCCGTTCGAACTTGCGTTCGGCCGGCGTTCGCCTCGATCACGCATCGGCTTGCAGCCCCTGCATTGCCGAAGGC
>NZ_RZPF01001024.1:0-1604 GCF_004022735.1 Mesorhizobium sp. M7A.F.Ca.AU.001.01.1.1 | reverse complement strand
GTGCGTGCCGGCGGCTCCGGCTCGGAAGAGGACTTTGGTTTCCACCGCGCCATTCTCGCGGCAACGCAGAACCCCAATTTCACCCGGCTGTTCGACACGTTCGGCAGCGCCATGATCCCGCGCCAATGGACGCGGCTCGACCGGATGACCGAAGCCGAGCGGGAAAAATACCTCAACCGCATGCAGCGCGAGCATCGCGCCATCCTTGCCGCGATCGAAGCCAGGGATGTCAACGCGGCGCGGCGCGCCATGCGCAACCATTTGACCAAGAGCTATGCTCGCTTCGAAGATTTGCGCGACAAAGCTGTTCACGAATAAGGGGCAAGCCACGACTGACTGCGCGCTCATGCGGGCGCCCCTGCCACACCGCCGAGATAGAGTTCGCGCATCAGCGACATGTCGCGCAATTCGGCGATCGGCCCGGAGACGACGATGCGGCCGTTCTGCATGAGGTAGCCGCGCGCGGCGACCGCGAGCGCCAGGCCGGCATTCTGTTCGACCAGCAGCACCGAAGCGCCGAAGCGCCCGCCGATATCGAGGATGATCGCCTTGATCTCCTTGACCAGCAGCGGCGACAGGCCGAGCGACGGCTCGTCGAGCAAGAGCACGCGCGGCCGCGTCATCAGCCCGCGCGCGATCGCCAGCATCTGCTGCTGGCCGCCGCTCAGCGAGCCGCCCCGGTCGCGGCGCTTGGTGGCGAGGATCGGAAAGAAGGCAAGCATGGTCTGGAAGTCGGCCTCGACGGCCGCCTCGTCGCGGCGCGCATAGGCGCCGAGGCGCAAATTCTCCTCGACCGTCATCTCGACGAAGATTTTTCTGCCCTCCGGCACCAGCACGACGCCGCGCCTGGCCATCACATCGGCGGCGGACCCGGTGACGTCGGCGCCGTCGAAAGCGATGTTGCCCGAGCGGGGTTTGATCAGCCCGGCGATAGCCTTGAGCAGCGTCGACTTGCCGGCGCCATTGGGTCCGAGGATGGTGACGATTTCGCCTTCGGCCAATGTCAGCGAGACGCCACGGTTGACGATGGTCGGCCCATAGCCGGTGACGACATCGGAGACGGCGAGCAGGTTCACAGATCGCCTCCGAGGTAGACGTCCAGCACCTTGGGATCGGCAAGCACCTTTTCGGTCGGCCCGTCGGCGATCTTGGAGCCGAAGTCGAGCACGGCAAGGCGCCGGCACAGCATCTGCATCAGCTTCATGTCGTGGTCGATGACGCAGACCGTGATGCCATGGCCCGGCAACTGGCGAACAAGGCCGACAAGGGCAGAGGTTTCGCGGTCGTTGAGGCCGGCGGCGGGTTCATCAAGCAGAAGCAGCGACGGCCGCGTGGCCAGCGCCAGCGCCAGGCCGAGCAGGCGCAGGCTGCCGAACGGCAGCACGCCGGCTTTCTCGCCGGCAAGCGCCTTCAGGCCGACGAAGTCGAGCAGGGCCTCTGGTGTCGGCCACGGATTGGCAGTGCCGCCTGCCCTCGCATGTTCGCCAGCGATCTGGACATTCTCCAGCACCCCGAGGCCGGCAAAGGCCATCGCTTGCTGAAAGGTGTAGCCGATCCCGGCTCGCGATATGGCATGCGGCTTGAGACCGGTGATGTCGCTCCCG
>NZ_RZPF01001023.1:0-1605 GCF_004022735.1 Mesorhizobium sp. M7A.F.Ca.AU.001.01.1.1 | reverse complement strand
TCGCTATCTGGTCGCGGATATAGGCCAGCCGGACCGGATTGAATTTGTGCAGGGGACGGAACTTGCCGTTCGGGTTCCACCATTCGGCGGCAAGGGCGGAAAAGCGTTCCACTTCTCCGGCATCGATCGTCGATCGTCGGGGCTCTGGCATAGTTGGTCTCCTCGACACTACAGCGCCGCGCGTCCTCTTGGACGCGCAAAGGACGCTGTAGCACTTTAGATTCTGCGCATGATCCTTTCCGAAATCGACTTCGATTTCGGGGTCATGCGCTAGGAAGTCGGGCGTGAAGCCGCGAATGTCAAGGCAACAATTTTCCTCTGCCGGCAGGGAGCCGGATTCTGTCAGGGCATGTCAGCTGGAGTGCGCTGCGGTGAAACACAATTGGCCTGGCGGGCGAAGGAACACATCATCGTTTTGAACTCGAAGGAGGTGACGATGACAGCAATGACGGCTTCGATCCTCTGGCATCGGCTGGACGTGGAGGGGCATGATGCCTGTCTGCTTGCGCAGACCGATGGCGGGCACAGCCTCAAGGGACAAGCCATCTTCATCCAGGACGGCAAGCCGTGCTGCCTCGCCTACGGGGTGAATTGCGATGCCGGCTGGCACACGCGGGCGGCGCTTGTCGAAGGCTTTCTCGGCACGCGCCAGCTGCACTATGCGATCGAACGCGATTTCAACGGCCAGTGGACGCTGAACGGCGAAGTCCAGCAGGGTGTCGACGGTCTTGTCGACGTCGATCTTGGCTTCACACCGGCATCGAACCTGCTGGCGATCCGCCGGTATGGCCTCGGGATCGGCGAAGCGTCGCCTGCCCCGGCCGCCTACCTGACTTTCCCTGAACTGAGCCTGGTGCGCCTCGATCAGACCTATCGGCGTCTCGACACGGTTCGCTATGCCTATGCCGCGCCGGTGTTCGGCTATGACGAGACCCTCAACGTCTCGCCGCACGGCTTCGTTGTCGACTATCCCGGCCTTTGGAGACGCGCGGCTGCGTCAGGCTGAAGCGATTGTGATCAGTCCGCTGCGACCTGCGTCGTGCCAAGCACGTCACGCAGTTTCGCTGCCAGTTGCTCGATGGTGAAGGGCTTGGCGAGGAAATGCACGTCGTGGTCGAGCACGCCGTTGTGGACCACGGCGTTCCTGGTGAAGCCGGTGGTGAAGATCACCTTCAGCAGCGGCATGCGGGCAACGGCCTCTTCCGCCAGCTTGCGGCCGTTCATGACGGGCATGACGATGTCGGTGAACAGCAGGGCGACCTTCGGGTTTTCCGCCAGTTTCTGCAACGCTTCCTCGCCACTCGCGGCATCAATGACGGTGTATCCGAGTTCGCGTATGGCCTCGGTGGTGGAGACCCGCACGCGGGCATCATCCTCGACGACAAGGATCGTTTCGGCGACCGGTGCGGCGGAGTTGTCGCCGCGCCCGGTGGGCACGGCCGGCTCTTCGGCGCCGAAATACCGCGGCAAGTAGATCTTGATTGTCGTGCCTTCGCCGGGCTCGGAATAGATGTTGACGTGGCCGCCCGACTGTTTGACGAAGCCGAACACCTGGCTCAATCCAAGGCCGGTGCCCTTGTTGACCGGCTTGGTGGTGAAGAAGGG
>NZ_RZPF01001022.1:0-1606 GCF_004022735.1 Mesorhizobium sp. M7A.F.Ca.AU.001.01.1.1 | reverse complement strand
GCCCACCACCGTGCCGCCGGTGCCATAGCCGGTGACGAAGAAATCAAGCCGCGAGCCGGCGAAATCATTGACGATCTCGCGCGCCGTCGTTGCCTCGTGGATGGCGGCGTTGGCGGTCGTCTCGAACTGGCGGGCAAGGAACCAGCCATTGGCCTCGGCCAGTTCCACCGCCTTCTTGTACATGCCGAAACCTTTTTCTGCGCGCGGCGTCAGCACCACCTTGGCGCCCAGCATGCGCATCAGTTTGCGGCGCTCGACCGAAAAACTGTCGGCCATCGTGACGACCAGCGGATAGCCCTTTTGCGCGCAGACCATGGCGAGGCCAATGCCGGTGTTGCCGCTGGTCGCCTCGACCACCGTCTGGCCCGGCTTCAGCGCCCCGCTGCGCTCGCCCTCCTCGATGATGTTGAGCGCCAGCCGGTCCTTCACCGAGGCGCCGGGATTGAAATACTCGGCCTTGACGTAGATCGTCGCGTGGGACGGTCCGAGATTGTTGATGCGAACCACCGGCGTGTCGCCGACGGTGTCGAGAATGCTGTCGAACAGGCGGCCGCGCCCGGCCGTGGTTCTGATCTTCTGCTGCTGCAACATCTTGGTCTCCTTGATTGTCATCGCGTTTTGTCTTCACGGGCCGGTTACAAACCGGCGGGCTGGGCGGCGAGGTTTGGTGACCTTGCCGCGCTAGGACTGACATGCCGCACAGCGGCAATGCCCGTATCCGGCGCTGATATCCGCTGCCGGATGCGCCGTGTCGTGTTTGGTGATACAGGAGAGGCCGACAGGCCAGCGTGGGAGCAGGCGTGGAAACGCACGTGGAATCCACTCGATCGAGGCCGGACGGCGACATGCCGGTCCTTTCCGTGCGCCTGCTCGGACCGCTGATGATCTCCCGCGACGGCGCTCCGGTTGCCCTGCCCGCGTCACGCAAGCTGCGCGCGCTGCTCGCCTATCTGGCGCTGGCGCCGCATCCGGTCAGCCGCAGTCGCCTGTGCGAGTTGTTGTGGGATGTGCCGAACGACCCAAGGGGCGAACTGCGCTGGTGCCTGAGCAAGCTGCGCGGCGCGCTTGACATGCCGGCCCGGCGCCGGGTCTCCACCCAAGGCGATACGGTCGCACTCGATCTCGACGATTGCCTGGTCGATGTGCTGGAGGTCAGCCGCGCCGCCGCGCAAGGGATCGGCACGCTTGACGTCGAGCGCTTGCGCGTGCTGGCCGGACTGTTTGCCGGCGATTTCCTCGACGGGCTGGAGCTCGAGCGCAGCCCGCATTTCAACAGCTGGCTGATCGCGCAGCGCCGCCGCTTCAGCGCTTGCCATGCCGCCGTGCTGGAACGCCTTGTCGCGAGCCTGCCGGCTTATAGTGACGAGGCGATCGCCCATCTCGACACATGGGTGGAACTGGCGCCGTTCGACACGTGCGGACATCTGGCGTTGCTGTCCAATCTGGCCGGGCGCGGCGAGGTCGGCGCGGCCGAAGAGCATCTGGCCGCGGCGGAACGATTGTTTCGGTCGGAGGAGCTCGATTTCGCACCGCTTCGCGCGGCCTGGCGGGCGATCCGTGACCGACAGTCGGGCACCTCGCTTCGAACGGCCTGCCTGTCCACGCT
>NZ_RZPF01001021.1:0-1609 GCF_004022735.1 Mesorhizobium sp. M7A.F.Ca.AU.001.01.1.1 | reverse complement strand
ACGCCGGACAGCGCCTTGACTTCCCGCACCCGCCTCCCTTATATCGCGGCTCGCTTGGCCTTCGGGCAACGAGCGGGCGATTAGCTCAGCGGGAGAGCACACCCTTCACACGGGTGGGGTCGCAGGTTCAATCCCTGCATCGCCCACCATCGGCCTTCCTGAACGCCGCACCCCAAAATGCCTAGCAACTACACCCCGCCCCTTGCCCGCCAAAAATTCTTCTGGGCGAATTCCACGCGCTGCTGTAGCTCGCATATCTCTGGAACGGGCAGACGTCGGAGCCGTTTTGGACCTTCATCTGTTCGCGATCCCAAAACGACACCCTCGATGCGGTCGTCGGCGCAAAAGACCGTATAGCGTTGTTCCGGCTCAGCGCTCGGGCTTGCTCCATGGGCCGGGCTTCATCGAGCGCCACTTGCCCGACAGGTCGCTGACCGCTTCGTCCGTTAGCCAAAGATGCGTAGTCGCAGCAATGGAAGGCGGCGAGATAGTCGCCGCGCATGAACTCCTGTCGATGGGGCCAAACTCTGCCCTACGCCGGTCGAGCCGCGATCAGCGCTTCATCGCGTGCAGGATGGCCTGCATGTGCTCTTCCAGGTCGAGTTCGCCCCGAGCCTCGGCGGTCAACAGGTAATCGGCCTTGGCCCGGCGGTCGCCTCGGCTGATCGCAGGATAGGAGCAGATGGCAAGCAATGCTTCCTGTTCAATCCGGTCTGCCCTCTTGCGATCGTGGCTGCTGCTGCCCGCTTGATGAACAACCCTGTGAAGCCCGACATAGCTGGCTTCATGGGCTCCGATCAGCGCCCGCAATTCGGGTGAGGCCCCTTCCGCTTCGGCAAATGTCGGTTCAACAACCGAGGCCACGGCGGTGAACGCAAGAAGTGTACGGCGTGTGATTTCGGGCATGCCTCATATCCCTGCTGTCTGATCATGCAGGCACACCATAGCACCGGCGCAACGGTTCGAAGAGATGCTCCTGGACGCGACCGCACTGTCTGCTGACAAAATGTACTCGCTCCCGTAGCTCGCCCGCCCAGCAGCCAGTGTGGCCTTAAGTCGCAAGGATTGGCTTGCGAAAGCGGGGTTTCGGCCTTCATTGACGCTGCGATCGACACCATATGGTGATCCACAGCCCTCCAAACGAGAGAAGCTCGCTTGACGCGGTCGCATAGCGGCCGTCAGCCGGCAATGGCTATGAACCAGGAACCTGAAAAACCATGCCTGAAAATGTCAGACCAATTTCGAAAGACGTCCCCCTCATTCAGCTAGGCGTCTATCAGTGCCGCTTCCCGGTAAGCGAAGACCGGTCGGTACCCGGCGGTTATCGTTTTTGTGCCGGGCCAACTTCGGCGGATCGCGTCTATTGCGATCACCACCACAGCATCGTGACCGCCGTCGACCCTCGCCGAACCCGTTCAGGTCTCCACCCCGCTCAACGACGCGCCGCGTAAGTCAAGCGGGCAGCGGCCCCTCGTTCGGGCAGCTGCAAACCGGTGGACTGAATCGGCACGCATTCCACCCGCGGAACAAACCGGTACGCCAGCGAGTTTCTCCCCGACGAAACTTGAGGGAAAGCCATGTCCAGATTTCTGCTGGCGACCAGCGTCGC
>NZ_RZPF01000101.1:0-12266 GCF_004022735.1 Mesorhizobium sp. M7A.F.Ca.AU.001.01.1.1 | reverse complement strand
GACCACGCGGCTCGAGGCCTATTTGCGTGCCGACGGCGCCGATGTCACAGTGGAATGGCACGATGGCGGGCACGAGGTGCGGCCAAACGAGATCGAGGCGGCACGGCGGTTCTTTGCCGATACTGCCCAAGGAGCATAGCAATGCCTGACCAACTGCCTGAGATCGAACTTGAGGATCGCGGTTCCAAGGGCCGCTACGTCCTGCGTGGACCCGATGGCGCCGAGGCCGAGATGACTTTCACCAAGATCGGTGAGCACCAGATCATCATCGACCACACCGAAGTGCCGGACGTCTTTCGCGGCCAGGGTGCCGGGCTTCGGCTTGTCACCCGCGCCGTCGAGGATGCGCGTGCGGCGGGCAAGAAGATCATCCCGCTCTGCCCGTTCGCCAACGCTCAGTTCCGCCGCCATCAGGAATGGGCCGACGTGCTGAAGCGGTAGGGATTCGTTGCTTGGAAACGGCGCGGCAAGCGGCTGCCATCCCACCGGGGCGGCTTTGGCATTTGCGCGGGTGGCGCATCCTGCCTAAGTAGATAGGATATATCTTAGCCGCGCCGACAAACGAACCGAATGATCCCCCAATGACCGAAACCGATCTCGTTCCCGTCTTCGACGGCCACAACGATACGTTGCTCAGGCTCCATCAGTCGAAAGACACGGACGTCGAAAAACTGTTCATCGAGGGGAAATCGGGCGGCCATATCGACCTGCCACGCGCGAAAGCCGGCGGCTTCGCCGGGGGCATGTTCGCCATCTTTCCGCCGCCTGTCGAGAAATCCAGGCGCGGCGCCGTGCCCCTGGCGCCGGGCGCCGCCGAACCGCTGCCGCCCGAGGTTCCCCGCAATGAGGCGCTGACCTCGACCATCGCGATGGCCTCGATCCTGTTCAGGCTGGAACGGGCCGGAGCGCTCACCGTCTGCCGCAGCGCCGGCGATGTGCGCAATGCCATGGCGCAAGGGTCGATCGCCGCGGTGTTCCACATCGAAGGGGTCGAGGCGATCGATCCCGAGCTCACCATGCTCGACGTGCTGCATGAAGCCGGCCTGCGCTCGCTCGGCATCGTCTGGAGCCGTCCGAACGCCTTTGGCCACGGCGTGCCGTTCCGCTTCCCGTCTTCGCCCGACACCGGCCCTGGCCTGACCGATGCCGGCAAGGCGCTGGTCAAGGCCTGCAACCAGTTGAAGATCATGATCGACCTGTCGCATCTCAACGAGAAGGGCTTTCGCGATGTCGCCGCACTCAGCGATGCGCCGCTGGTGGCGACCCATTCCAACGTGCACGCGATCTGCGGCCATTCGCGTAACTTGACCGACTGGCAGCTCGGCGCGATCCGCGAAACCGGCGGCATGGTCGGGCTGAACTTCGCAACCGGCTTCCTGCGCGAGGACGGTCGCATGAATGCCGACACCAGCCTCGATATCATGGTGCGCCATATCGATTCGCTGCTGCAGGCGCTGGGTGAGGATGGCGTTGGTCTTGGCTCCGATTTCGACGGCGCCATGATCCCGGCCGTCATCGGCGATGTCGCCGGCCTGCCGAAGCTGATCGATGCATTGGCGGCACGCGGTTTCGGCCGCGCGCTGATCGAAAAAATCGCCTATCGCAACTGGCTCAATATGCTCGAGAAAACGATAGGTTAGAGACAGCCTGCGGCATGGTGTGTTCGGCCCGCCGGCATATGTCGACAAGGACATAGTTCGTCGGTGGAAGCCGGATACGATTGGGTGGATAGCCGGCAATGCTGAAGACCTTCACGGATGAGGGCGGCGAATTCGAGCGAGCCGATGTCGTCATCGTCGGTGCGGGTTTCACCGGCCTGTCGGCGGCGCTTGAGATGAAGAAGGCCGGCATCGATTTCATCCTGCTCGAAGCACGCGACCGCGTCGGCGGACGCGTCGAGTCCCGATTGAACGGACTTGGCGAACGCATCGATGGTGGTGGCCAGTTCCTGTGCGAGGACATGCCGGAATTGATGGCCATGGTCGAGGCGCGCGGCAAGACGCTGGTTGAAACCTATGTCGATGGCGACTTCATCACCCAGCCGACGATGTCCGCACAACGAGCTGAGCGGACCTATCATGCCGCGATGGCGATCCGCGAGCGCATGAACGGGATCGATCCGGACGATGCCTCGATTGCCGGACTGACCGTCGCCGACTGGCTTGCCTGCCAGCACGATTCGGCCGATGCAAGGATGGCTTTCCGTTCGATGATCGAAGGTCTCTGGTGCATGGCGCTGGACCAGATTCCTCTCTGGTATTTGATCGACAATGACCGGCGGGTCACCAACGAGGTGACGGAACTGCAATATTCTGTGCGCGAAACCATGCATTCGCTGGCCGACGATCTGGCCCGCGACCTTGGCGATCGGTTGCGGCTAAGCGAGCCGGTCACGCGCATCGAGCACAGTTCGCCAGGTGTTCTTGTCGTTTCGGCCGGGGGTGCCGTCGAGGCGCGCACGGTTCTGGTTGCCGTCCCGCCGGCGAAGGTGACGGAGCTCGCCTTTGCCCCCGCTTTGCCGGCCGGACTGGGGCGGGCACTCGGCGCCTGGGAAAGCGGCGCGGCTATCAAGATCCTGGTGCGCTATGCCAAACCGTTTTGGCGGGCGCGGGATTTGAGCGGCATGGTGATGTGGCTCGAGCCGCCGGGGCTGTTTGCCTGCGACGCCGGCAAGGATGCGGAGCATGCGGCGCTCGTCGTGTTCGCCGGCGGCTCGCTCGCGCTGCGTTGGCGCGACCTCGGCGAGGCGGAACTGCGTGCGGAGGTGACCGGCCGGCTGGAGGCAGCCCTTGGTCCGGATGCCGGTGACGTCATCGATTTCAGTTTGCGTGACTGGACAGGAGATCGCTGGAGCGGCGGCGCGTACAGCGATCTTATTGTCGATGTTACAGCGACAGACGCCGAGCGAACGATCCTTGCCGGCGCACCGCCGGTGTATCTCGCCTCTTCAGAACTCTCGCCATCGTTTCCGGGGTATGTCGAGGGCGCCATCATTGCCGGGCGCATCGCCGCGCACAAGATCATTGCCGAGCTTCAAGCTCCGGGCTGAGCCTGATCTTTTCGAAAGACTGTTCGGTAAGATCGGTCAAGTTGCGCCTCGAGCCTCGGCGCCGTCGAAGCCATGCCCGATTTTGCCCGACTTCGCCCGAAATGCTGTTTCGAATTCGTTACAGTGCCAATCCTTCGCCACCCCATCACCGTTACAAAGCGCGGATAAGTTCATTTCACCGCCAAAAGAAACTCAGCGAAGGGGAAGGTAATGCATGCAAAAATCCAGACGATCCGCGGCGAGAGCCGCCTTCAGGCTCCAGAGCGCAATGACCGCCGTCCGAAACTGGCGCTGCGCCAGCGGGCCAGCGACCACCCCATGGCGATGTTCATGGTGCTGGCTGCTTGCGCCTTCGTCGGCATGGCGTTCACGCCGACAATCGGGCCGGCCTTCGCTTCGTTGAATCCGCCGGCCAATCTCATCGACGGCGCGCAGACGACGACCAGGACCGCGCGTCTGCCGGTGCCGTTGACCGACTTCGCCTGCAAGGGCCAGGCCTGGGGTGCCGAGAGCATGGATTGCCTGCGCGCCATCGCCGAACAGTCCGGAACACACAAAAGCCGGGCGATCCGCATGATCGCCAATGCCGCGCCGTTGACCGGCACGCCGAATATTTTCTGATTTCCGTCGAAGCATGGTCCCGAAAACCGTTCCCGTTTTGTGGATCATGCTCTGACCTCCCCGAGCGCCCTCCAGTGCGCTCCTTTTGGCTCCCGCCCCCGGGAGCCTCTTTTTTTATCCTTTCAAGGCCGCCTGTTCGGCGATGGCGGAGAGCACGCTGCGCACATCCAGCGTGCTGAACGGCTTTTCCAGAATCTGCGGTCGCTGGTGCGCCGGCAAGGCTTCGATTTCGGCTTTGGCACCGATCAGGTCTCCGGTGACCAGCACGAAACGCCGCGCCAAATCGGGCTTTTCGGCGAGCAGCTCACGATAGATCGATATGCCGCTGACGCCGGGCATGCGCAGGTCCGAAAAAACGATGTCCGGCGGCATGTGGCCGCTCAAGGTGGCGGCGGCCGATTCCCAGACCGGCACGATCCGCGACTTGATGCCCATCAGTTCGAGGATGTCGGAGAGTGACCCGGCGACATCCGGCTCGTCGTCGATGATCAAGGCATGGCGCAGGCCGCTCGATCGCGGCTGGTTGTCGCCGGCGGTGGCGAGGCCGGCCACGATGGCCGGCAGCTGGACGACGAAACGCGCGCCTCTCGGGAGCACTTCCTCGAACCAGACATTGCCATTGTGCCGCTCGATGATCGATTTCGAGATCGACAGGCCGATGCCGGTGCCGACGCCGACCGGCTTGGTGGTGAAATAGGATTCGAAGATGCGGCCGCGGATCGCTTCCGGCACGCCGGGCCCATTGTCCTCGACCGAGAAGCAGGGATGATCCCGGTCGCTGCGGAACGTCCGCACCTTGATCAGCCGGTCGCCGGCAATGCCAGCCAAAGCGTGCTGGCTGTTGATGAGGAAATTGGCCGCCACCTGCGTCACATGGTCGGCGTCGGCCATGGCCAGCAGCGGGCCTGCGGCGAAATCGGTGTCGATGATGATGCCGCTTGAGCGCGCGCCATAGGCGGTCACTTCAAGTGCCGCCCGGATCACCTGGTTGAGGTCGGTCTCGGCTTGTGCCGCGGGATGGAGGCGGACCATCGACAGGAAGCTCTTGACGATGCGGCCGCAGCGCTCGGCGGCCGCGCGGACCTTTTCGGCGCGCACCTTGGTTTGCGGATCGGAGGCGAATTCGTGCAGCAGCGTCGATTGCGCCACAACCACGGCCAGCGGGTTGTTGAGCTCGTGCGACACACCGGCCAGCAACGAACCCATCGCCGCCATCTTCTCGTTCTGGTGCAGCTTCTCGCGTTGCCGGCCGATTTCCTCCTCGGCGCGCAATTTGTCGCGCAGGTCGCGGATGGAGCCGAAGATCAGGCGGCGGTCGGCAACCCGCATCTCGGTGGCCGTCAGCTCGATCGGGAACACTTCGCCGGCGGCATTCTGGGTCACCGTCTCGAGCCGCTGGCCGACCATCGGCGCGCCGCGGCCGGACATGTATTCGGCTCCTGAGGCATAGCCCTTGCGGTAGTAGATCGGCACGATCGTATCGAGCAGGTCCTTGCCGAGGATGTCGCTGCGCTGGAAGCCGAACATCTTCTCGGCGGCCGGATTGAATTCGATGATCGAGCCGGTCTCGTCGATGACGACAATGGCGTCGAGCGAGGCCTGCAGCATGGTGCGGCGAATGACCTCGCTGGCGTGGGCGTCGGAGGGCGAGCGCTCTATGGCGTCGCCGATGGCCAGCGCGATGATGTGCAGCGTCGCCTCTTCCTCGTCGGTCCATGCACGCTCGTTGATGCAGTCATTGACCGCCAGCGTGCCCCAGAGATGGCCGTGCGCGAAGACCGAGACCGAGAGGAACGATTTGATGTTCTGCTTCTCGAAATCGGTCCTCAGGAAGCCTTCGAGGTCGCGCGTATGACCGGCGAAGATCTTGCCTTGCCTCTCGTCCTCGGCAAGCCGCTCCAGCAGCGGGTCGGAATTGACGATCGATTGCATGATGACGGTCGGTGATGCCAGTTCGCCGCCGAAAAGAGGGTCGATCCAGTAGGCGGCGACGGATTGGGCGAAGCCCTGGCCAGGCAGTTCGCGCAAGCGAAACAGGATGCCGCGCTGGCAATCCATGGCCCGGCAGAGCGTTTCCAGTATGCCGTCCATCTCGCGCTGCCAGTCGCCGGCCTCGCGCAGCCGGCGAACGACGCGCACGGCCGCCATCGCCGCGCCCTGCCTGAACCCTTGCATATCGGTGCTTGCTGCTTCAGCGATCATCTTGTGCTGTCATTCCGGAGTCGCGCCAATTCGGCCGGCGAGCAACTACATCCTTCTGGCCCGGTGCTCAGTTGCCGTCGCCGGCCGGCAGCGAGAAGATATAGCCCTCGCCGCGCACCGTGCGCAGGAATTTCGGATTGGCGGGATCGGCCTCGATCTTTTTGCGCAGCCGCATGATGCGAATGTCGACCGCGCGTGACGATTCCGGATCTTCGGTGAAACCGATCGCCTCGGAGATAGCGGCGCGGCTCAGCAGCCGGTTGGCGCGGGTGAGGAAAATCTCCAGCACGTCGAACTCGCTCTTGGCCATGTCGATCACCACGCCATTGGCGCCGGTGACCAGCCTGCCGTCGAGATCGGCCTGGAAGGGGCCGAAGGCAACGGAACGGCGATCCGCCCCGGCCCTCTTGTCCTGCAGCTCTTTGGGCTGGGGAACCCGGCGCAACACGCTGCGCACCCTGGCCAGCACCTCGCGCAATTCGTAAGGCTTGACGATGTAGTCGTCGGCACCGAGTTCCAGCCCGACAATGCGGTCGAGCGCGGTGCCGGCCGCGGTCGCATAGATGATGCCGATCGGCAGTTTCGAACGCAGCCAGCGGCCAAGCGAGAGGCCGTCCTCGCCGGGCATGGCGATGTCGAGAATGGCAAGATGAAACGACTGCGTTTCAACGAGGCTGCGCGCGGCGGCCGCACTTTCAGCGGTGGCCACGTCATATCCGGCGGCGCCAAGGTATTCGGCGACAGCGTCCCTCAGGTCGGGCTCATCCTCGACGATGACAATTCTTGCCCGCACGATGCTTTCGCTCCCACTTTCAGTGGAAAGTAGATTGGGTATAAACATCATGTCCAGCACTCATATCGGGGTTGCCAGGGAACGGTTGGAAAACATGGCCGCACGATCCGTCATTGCGCTCGTTTCGGTAGCCGAAGTGGTCGCGACCGAACTCGCCGACCATCTTGAACGGCGCGGCCATGACGTGCATCAGGCACGCCAGCCCTGGGAGGCCGAATCGCTGCTGTCGGGAAAGGGCATCGACGTCGTCGTCGTCGGCGACAGCCTCAGCCAGGCGGAGGGGCGGGACCTGCTCAGACGTTATGGCGGCCAAGGAGGAGGCGGTGAGGGCGGACCGGATTTCATCCTGATCTGCCGCCCGGCCGATCTTGTCGACAAGGTGCTGGCGCTGGAGCTTGGTGCGGCCGACGTCATCGAGAGCCCGCTCAATGTCCGTGAACTGGCCGCCCGTGTCGGCGGCCTGCTTTCGCGCCGCGGCAGGGGCACCCAGGAACTGATCGTGCTGGAGAACGCGACCGTCGATCTGAGATCGGCGATGGTCATGCATCGCTCCGGCACGGAGGAACAGCTTTCGCCCGGTCAGGTGGCGCTGCTCAGGCTGTTCCTGGCCAGTCCGCGCAAGGTTTTGACGCGCGACGACATCATCGCCGCGGCGCCGGCCGAAAACGCCGATGCCTTCGATCGCTCGATCGATTCGCGCATCGTGCGGCTGCGCCGCAAACTCGACACCGAAACCATCACCACCATACGCGGCGCCGGCTACCGGTTCGATCCGCCGCGGCAATTCGCGGACTGATTGCCGGGCACTGACGCAGTCTCTGGTTTCGGGCATCGGATTTTCCATCTCCGGCCCCGACGCTCTTGGCGCTCAGCGTACCAGCAGAAGCGATGGACCCACCGGCATGTCACTGCCCATGGTCAGCTCGCCAGCGTGGGCGCGGTCCCTGAGCAGCACGGTGGCAAGGCCGGCAAAGCCGAGCAGGCCCTGGGCGTAAAGCAGTGCGGAAAGCACCGAAGCGGCAAATTTCGTTTTCATCGTACCAATTCCCCAAAATGGTTTGTTGCGGGTCGCTTCAGGATACCCCCGAAGCGCCCGCGCCGCCCACGGAACCCCCCGTCTCGGCGCGGGCCTTCGGTCCTCTCGGCAGCAAGTTGCCGGAGGCGCCGCGCAAACCCGTCAGCCTAAGGCCGACCCGCCAGAGGGCCTTTAGCCGGGCGATGCGCAGGCTGGAAACAATCCAGACCGTGGCGAAAAACAGTGCGGCGTGCAGGGTCGAAATCTCGCCTGAAGTCATCGCGCCGAGGCTTGTCAGCGGGGTGCCGGCAACCATGCCGACGCCGCCGATGACCGCTGCCGCGATGCTGATCCTGAAAAGCCAGGACAGCGCGTTCGATTTCGTTCCCATGTTCGTTACCGGCTGTTTTCGTTGCGTCAACTTTGCTTGCGGCCCGTATCCGGATCATGCCGCTTGAAACCTCGCTTTGTTGCAGTTCGGTTTCGAGATCTACGGCGGTCCTTTCGAATACTGCTAATTCGCACTTTCGTTTAGCGACGGATACCCATGTTCCTGACCTTGGTCTTGCTATGGTCTCGCTGGCGGGCCACCGACGGCTCTAATGGGGTTGGCGTTTGTTAACCAGTGGAAACAGATTCGAAACACAAATGAGCATTTTGCGAAATCTCTCCGAAACATGACGTTGGGATAAGCAGCCATCGAATTGGAGCCGGCTGGACCGGCAGAGAGAGGGGATTTTCTTCATGCATACCGCCATTTCCGCCAAGCTCATCAACATCGCCGCCGCCGCGCTGACCGGTGCCGCACTGCTGTTCGGCTCGGGCGCCGCGCATGCCGCCAACAAGATCGTGGCGCGCGTTTCGCTTTCGCAGCAGATCATGGAAGTCTCCGTCGACGGCCGGCCGACCTTCGCCTGGAAAGTCTCCACCGGCGACCGGGCCCATGTGACGCCGACCGGCTCGTTCAAGCCGACCCGCATGCATGAAATGTGGTATTCGAAGAAATACGACAACGCCCCGATGCCGCACTCGGTCTTCTTCAGCGGCGGCTATGCGGTGCACGCGACCTATGCGATCAAGCGCCTCGGCCAGCCGGCTTCGCATGGCTGCGTGCGGCTGCACCCCGACAACGCCGCCGATTTCTACCAGCTCGTCGAAACCTTCGGGGCGACCAACACCAGCATCGTCATCGTCAAGTAGCAGGCTGGAAACGGTGGCGTGGCAGCATGCTGCCGCGCCTCAAAGCTCCCTCCGGAAACGCTGCGGTATTGCGTACAGTTCAAACCGGCGGTATCGAGCCCAGCCAAAAAGAAAAGAGGCCGGGAATTTCCCGGCCTCTTTTCTTTTGTTTCCATCGATTTGCCCCGCGCATTTCTGGGCGGGACTCCCTAGACCGTCCTAGCTCGGCAGTGCCGGCATCAGCTTGGGGTCCGGCTTCTCCGCCAGATGAGGCAGGTCCTTGCTGGCGATAAAGGTGTAGAACATGGGCACGACGAAGAGCGTGAATATGGTGCCGACCAGGATGCCGGTGAAGATGACCAGGCCCATCGAATAGCGGGCCGCGGCACCAGCGCCGCTGGACGTGATCAGCGGCACAACGCCGAGCGCCATCGCCGCCGTCGTCATCAGGATCGGCCGCAGGCGCACCTTGGCCGAGGCGATGATGGCATCGCGCCGCCGCATGCCATGCTTTTCACGCTGCTGGTTGGCGAACTCGACCAGCAGGATGCCGTGCTTGGTTATCAGACCGATCAGTGTGATCAGGCCGACCTGCGTGTAGATGTTGAGCGTGCCGAGGCCCAGATTGAGCGGCACGATCGCGCCGAAGATCGACAACGGCACCGCCATCATGATGATCAGCGGGTCACGGAAGCTTTCAAACTGCGCCGCCAGCACCAGATAGATGACGACAACTGCGGCCGCGAAAGCGATCAGGATGGTGTTGCCCTGTTCCTTTTCCTGTCGCGATTGACCGGAATAATCGATGAAGAACGTGTCGGGCAGGCTCTCCTTGGCGATGTCCTCCAGCGCCTTCAGCCCGTCGCCGGTGGTGACGCCGGGCAGCGGAAGCGCCGAAATCGTCGACGAATTCAGCTGGTTGAACTGCTCGATTGCCGCCGGCGCCGCATTGGTCGAAATCTTGACCACCGCCGATAGCGGCACCATCTCGCCGGTCACGCTGCGCACGAAGTATTCGCCGAGCTTGTCGGGGTCGTCGCGGAACTCCTGCGGCACCTGCGGGATGATGTCGTAGCTGTTGGAATCGCGGTCGAACTGCGCCACTTCGGCGCCGCCGACCAGCAAGGTCAGCGTGCGGCCGATATCGGCGATCGGCAGGTTCAGCGCGGCGGCGCGGTCGCGGTCGATGGTCACCGTCACCTCCGGTGCGTCATAGGCCATCGAATTCTGCACGACGATGAAGCGGCCGGAGGCCTGCGCCTTGTTCTTGATCTGCTCGGCCACCTCGTACACTTCCGAGGAAGCGCCGGTCGATCGCACCACCATGGAAATGGGCAGGCCGCCGCCGGAGCCCGGCAGCGTCGGCGGTGCGAAGACGAAGGCCTCGACACCGGCCACTTTGGCGATACGGGCCGTAATGTCAGCCTGCAGTTCCTTCGAATTGCGCTTGCGTTCCGCCCAGTCCTTGAAGGCATAGCCGACGAAGGCGCTGTTTGTCGTGCCGCCGAAGGCGACGGCCGAGAACTGCGCCCGTGTTTCGGGAATATCCTTCACCAGGCCGAGGATCTGGTTGACGTATGTCTCGGTATAATCGGACGTCGCATAACGCGGCGCCGTCACAATCGAGAGCAGAAAGCCCTGGTCCTCTTCCGGCGCAAGTTCGCTCGAGGTCTTGGTGAACATGAAGCCGGTGACGCCGACAAGCGCAAGCACGATGATCAACGTCAACGGGCGATAGTTCAGCGATCCGGTGACGGCGCGTTCATAGACATGCTCGACGCGCGCGAAGGTGCCGTCGACAATGCGCTGGAAACGGCCCGGCGTGCCGGACTTCAAGAGGCGTGCCGACATCATCGGGGTGATGGTGATGGCGATGACACCCGACAGCACCACCGAGCCGGCGAGCGTGACCGCGAATTCACGGAACAGCGCGCCGGTCAGGCCGCCGGTAAATGCCAGCGGTGCGAACACGGCGGCCAGCGTCATGGTCATGGCAACGATGGCTGATGCGATTTCGCGCATACCGCTGAACGCAGCCTGCATCGGCGACATGTGATCTTCTTCCATGTGACGATGGATGTTCTCCACCACCACGATGGCGTCGTCGACGACCAGGCCGATCGCCAGCACCATGGCCAGCAGCGACAGAAGGTTGATCGAGTAGCCAACCGCGAACAAAAGGAAGCAGACGCCGATCAGCGACAACGGGATGGTGATGATCGGCATCATCACCGACCGGAAGGAGCCAAGGAACAGAAGGATGACGACGACGACGATGGCAACCGCCTCGCCGATGGTCTTGAACACCTCTTCAATCGAGGCGCTGATCTGCCCGGTCGCGTCGTAGACGACCTCGATCGTCATGCCTTTCGGCAGTGTCTCCTGAATCTGCGGCACCAGCTTGGTGAGCGCAGCCGCCGTGGTCAGCGGATTGGCCGCCGGCGTCGGGAAGATGGCGAGGAAGGTGCCTGGCTTGCCGTTGAACGAGACCCTGGTATCGGTGTTCTCGGCGGCGAGTTCGACGCGAGCCACGTCGCGCAACCGCACCACATTGCCGTCGGTCGAGCGCAGCGGCAGCTCGGCGAATGCCTCCGGCGTCTGCAATGTCGAGCGCACGGTGATCGAGGAAACGACATACTCGTTCTGGGTGTTGCCGGGCGCCGACAGGAAGTTGGAATTGTTGATCGCCGTCAGCAGTTCGGAGGCGGTCACGCCGCGCGCTGCAAGTTTGACCGGATCGATCCAGACGCGCATCGAGTATTCCTGGGCGCCGAAGATCTGCACGTCGGCGACGCCTTCGACCGTCGACATGCGCGGTCTGATGACGCGCTCGATATACTCCGTCAGCTGCTCCTTCGTCATGTTCGGATTCTGCATCGAGATGTACATCATCGCGAACTGCTGGCCGGTGCCCTTGACGATGACAGGGTCCTTCGACGCGTCCGGCAAAGTGCCGCGCACGCCCTGGACCTTGGACAGAACTTCGGTCAGCGCGACGTCGGGGTTCGAGCCGAGCTTCATCTGCACCGTCACGGTGCTGGAGGACGGGCGGCTGGACGAGGTGACGTAGTCGATGTTTTCGGTCGAGGCGACGGCGCGGGCGATCGGGGCGGAAATGAAGCCCTGGATCAGATCGGCGCTGGCGCCTGGATAGGCCGTGGTGATCGTGATGGCCGTTTCATCGACCTTCGGATACTGCCGGATCGACAGATTGAAGATGCCCTGGAAACCCAGGAGCAGGATCATGCAAGCAAGGACCGTCGAAAGAACAGGCCGGCGAATGAAGAGATCTGAAAAGCTCATTGCTGGTCGGCCTGCTTGTTCGCCGATTTGGTCGGGTCGATGGTGTTGTCCACAACGACGGACATGCCGTTGAAGAGGCGGTTCTGACCGGCGGTGGCGACCTC
>NZ_RZPF01001020.1:0-1611 GCF_004022735.1 Mesorhizobium sp. M7A.F.Ca.AU.001.01.1.1 | reverse complement strand
CGGGGCTGCCGCATTGATCTGCGTGCGCAGCGCCAGCAGCGCATCGAGCTCGCAGTCGAGCGTCAGGTAGAAATGCGGAATGGTGGTCTTGGCCTCGACCAGGCGGCGCGCAATGGTCTTGCGCATATTGTCATGCGGGACGAGGTCGTAGGAGCCCTGTTCGAACAGTTTCAGCACCTGATCGTCCGACATCGCCTTTACCGGCGCGGCAGGAGCAGCAGCGGGCACGCCAGCCGGAGCCTTGGCGGCAGGCGCCGCCTGGGCGCCGCCACCGGCAATCGCCGCGTCGACATCCGCCTTCACCACCCGGCCATGCGGACCGGTGCCGGTCACGGCAGACACATCGACACCGGCTTCCTCGGCTATGCGACGTGCGAGCGGCGACGCGAAGGTGCGTCCTTCCGGCGACTGGCTGATCTCCCCCCTTGTGGGAGAGATGGCCGGCAGGCCAGAGGGGGGCGTCTCGCGCTGAGAGGACGGCGGGACAGCGCCCCCCTCTGTCGACTTCGTCGACATCTCCCCCACGGGTGGGGAGATTGGCGCCTTGTCCTGCTTGGCCTCGGCTTTCGCTGGAGCAGCATCGCCCCCGCTTTTCGCGGCAGCGCCTGCATCCTCACCTTCGGCAGCGAGCACGGCGATCAGAGCGTTGACCTTGACGCCTTCGGTGCCGGCGGGAACGACGAGCTTTGCGACCGTGCCCTCATCGACAGCCTCGACTTCCATCGTCGCCTTGTCGGTCTCGATCTCGGCAATGACATCGCCCGGCGAAACCTTGTCGCCTTCCTTGACGAGCCACTTGGACAGATTGCCCTCTTCCATCGTGGGCGACAGGGCCGGCATGGTGATGTTGATTGGCATTTTGTCCTCCCGCCCGGTTCAGCGATATGTGACGGCTTTGACCGCCTCGATGACTTCGCCGACGTTCGGCAAAGCCAGTTTCTCGAGGTTGGCGGCATAGGGCATCGGCACATCCTTGCCGGCGATGGTGATGACCGGCGCGTCGAGGAAATCGAAGGCGCGCTGCGACACCTGGTTGGCGATATGGTCGCCGACCGAGTTCTGCGGATATCCCTCTTCGACAACGATCAGCCGGTTGGTCTTCTTGACCGAGGCGATGATGGTGTCGAGATCGAGCGGCCGGATCGTGCGCAAGTCGATGATCTCGGCATCGATGCCCAAGCCGCGCAGCTCGGCTTCCGCCTTGACCGCATAGGTCATGCCGATGCCGAAAGAGACGATGGTGACGTCCTTGCCGGTCTTGTGGATGCGCGCCTTGCCGATCGGCAGCACGAAATCATCCAGCTTCGGCACGTCGAAGGACTGGCCATAGAGGATCTCATTCTCGAGGAAGATGATCGGATTGGGATCGCGGATCGCCGCCTTCAACAAGCCCTTGGCGTCGGCGGCGGTGTAGGGCATCACCACTTTCAGGCCCGGAATGTGGCTATACCAGGCGGCGTAGCACTGCGAGTGCTGCGCGGCGACGCGTGCGGCAGCGCCGTTCGGTCCACGGAAAACGATCGGCGCACCCATCTGGCCGCCCGACATGTAGAGCGTCTTGGCGGCGGAGTTGATGATCTGGTCGATCGCCTGCATGGCGAAGTTGAAGGT
>NZ_RZPF01001019.1:0-1614 GCF_004022735.1 Mesorhizobium sp. M7A.F.Ca.AU.001.01.1.1 | reverse complement strand
GTTCGAAGCTGCCCGTCAGCCGAATGCGCCTGCCTTGATAGTTACGCCGCATGAGGGCGAATTCGGCCGCCTGTTCCCTGATATCGCCGGGGACAAAACCATGTCGAAATTGGACAAGGCGCGAACGGCCGCCACGCGGGCCAACGCCGTCATCGTCTACAAGGGCGCCGACACGGTCATAGCAGCACCCGATGGCAAAGCGGCGATCAACTCCAGCGGTGCACCGTGGCTGGCCACAGCCGGGTCAGGCGACGTGCTGTCGGGCATCATTGCCGGTTTGCTGGCGCAAGGCATGCGGCCCTTCGAGGGCACCTGCGCGGCGGTGTGGTTGCATGCTGAGGCCGGCAGCCGGTTCGGACCCGGTCTGATCGCCGAGGACCTGCCGTTGGCACTGGTGCCGGTGTTGCGCGAACTCTTCGACGCGCGCACGGCTGCCCAATGAGCCGCGCGCTCGTTCTGTTGCTTGCCACCCTCATCGCTGCCTTCATGGCGCCGACGGCGCGCGCCGAAGGTCCTGTGACGATCGTCGACGATCCGGCGGTGCTCGCCGCACTCGATGCCAGGGGTTTCGGTTTCGCCGATGTTTTCGGGGTCGACGGCGAGGGCGGTCTGAAGACGCTTTACGACGAGGCGCCGGCCTTTCACGCCATCGTCGAAACGGTTGCCTCCGATGTTGCGGCACTGCGTGCCGATATGAAAGCCGGCGGCCGGACGCTCTACGAAGTCACCGACGGCAATGTCGGCCGCATCATGGACATGCGCTGGCTGAAGACCGACGCCGCGCGCTTCCGGCTGGTCGGCGTCGTCAACCGGCTCGATCGTCGCGACTTCGCGGTGCTGCAAGGCGACAGGAGCTGCGGCGAGGTGCGCTTCATCTACCGCCTGGCCTACAGCTTTCGCAAAAACGGCAAGCTGCTGGCGTCGCGCCTGCCATTCAATTTCAATGCGGTCTACAGCGCCACCCCCGACGCCGATGGCGGCTGCGTCGGTGTTGCCGGACGCTGGACACCCCAGCTTGACGAGAGCGTCGATGCCGGCTGGCTGACCGGCGGGCCGCTGGAGAGAGCTGGGCTCACCTTCAAGCAGCTGGAGCTCAACGTACAGGTGGTGCGCTTCCCCTCCGGCCAGGAAACCGAGTTCGGTGGCCAGGCCGCCTATCTCATGCGGATATTCGGCATCGATGGCGCCGATATCAGCGAAAAACCGCTGGAGAACACGCCCGACACCGCACGGCTTTCGCAGGATGCGGCGCTGAAGGCACGGCTCGCCGTCTATGTCGGCGCCAATTTGCCGGCGGTTGACGAAGGCGTCTATGAGATTCCCGACGAGTTCCTGGCCAGAAAGATCATCTCATGGTCGACCTTCGGCAGCGCGCGGCAGGCCAATCATCCGTTTACGCAATTGTTCCAGCCCAAGGAATTCGCATCGCTCGATTATTCCACGCTAAAACTGGTGCGCACGCCGGAAGCGCTGGTCGAGCGGCTGGACAATGGCGCCTGCCAAGGTTGCCATCAGGCCGGTTCCACTGCCGGCTTCCATTTCCTCGGCCTTGACGACCCGACGCCCTCGCCGCTCCCCCGCATCGCGGTCGACCTCTCGCCGCATCTTCATGCC
>NZ_RZPF01001018.1:0-1619 GCF_004022735.1 Mesorhizobium sp. M7A.F.Ca.AU.001.01.1.1 | reverse complement strand
ACGCATGTCCGCGCAGATCGGTACTCTCGAGCAGAACCTGGCGATCATCCGCGGACGGCAGGCCTTGCTGGAACAGCAGACGTCATTTGTCGACGCCGCGAGAGCAGCGCTGCCGCGCGTTCTACCGCCCCACGGGTCCTAAGTTTCGCATACGCCAATTGGCGGCATTTACCTTCCGGATCACGGGCGTAATCTTCCGCAGCAGTCTGGGATCGCGGGGCCTCGGCTTTCAATGCAAAGACCGGCCGCATGCAACGGCCGCCTGCATGGAGCGGGCTGCTCTGGGTGTCTGCGTATGCCTGCAGGAGAAGCTGAATGAATCGCATGTTCACCAATCAATGGCCCTCGATGACGGACCAGCAGGCTTCCGCCGGCCAAGAGTTCATTGGGCTCTCCGACATTACCGAATTTCTGCGCCGCTACGCTGGAACTATCATTGCCTTCCTTGCCATGGCTCTCTTGTTGGCGGGGTTTTACAATTCGAGCACCGACCCAACTTTCATCGCCAGCGCGCAGATTCTGATCGAGCCGAAATTGCCGCAACACCTGCAGGAGGGCGGCGAAGTGGATCTGTCACTGGATACTGCCCAGGTGGAAAGCCAGATCGCTGTAATGCAGTCGGAAAAAATCGCAGCGATGGTGCTCGACCAGTTGAAACTCGTCGACGATGCGCAGTTCAATCGTTCCCAGTCTCCGACTTTGCGGGACAGATTGACGAAGACCGGAGCTGTCCTGCTTGACGCCTTGGGGCTGCGGAAAAGCGCCTGGCTGCAGCATTTCGCTCTTAGCGAGCCTGCCGCACCCCCCATGCTGACCGATTTTCAGAAGTTCCGTCGGAGCATGTTGGTTTTCCGCAACGGCCTCGACGTCCGCCGAGTCGGCGTTTCCTACGCGATTGACATATCCTTCACCTCTCCTGATCCCGAGGGCGCAGCCAGGATTGCGAACGCCACGGCCGATGCCTTCGTACGTGAGCAGATCGAAACCAAGACTGACGCAGCCAAGGAAGGAGGCGCGTGGCTGGAAATGCGGCTTCAGCAGCTGCGAACTCAAATGAATGAGGCCATGGCAAAAGCGCAGCAGTTCCGGTCACGGCACGACTACAGCGTCGGCATTGAAGCCAAAGCAGACGGGACGAGTGCTGAGCCGACGCTCGAAGAACTTGAGGTGACGGCTGAAACCTACCAGAAGATGTACGAGAGCTTCTTGCAGGCCTACACCAACTCGGTAAGCCAACAGTCGTATCCGGTTGCCGATGCAAGGGTCATCACAGCTGCGACGGCGCCGCTCAATCCGAGCGCTCCAAGGCCGAAGTTGATGCTGGCCTTCGCGGTGGTTGCCGGTCTCATTTTCGGTATTGGACTTGCGTTTGTAAGGCACGCGTTTGACTGGACCATAAGGTCGCCACGACAGATCCGCGACAATCTGGGCGTCGAATGCCTCGGAGAACTGCCGCCGATCGGCAGAAGATCGGGCCTTGTCGACCAAGTGGCAAGATCTCCGCAATCCCGATACAGCCATAGCCTGAGAAAAGTGCGAACCGAGATAAGCCTTGCGGAAACCAGCCGCCCGATCAGGTTTCTTGGGTTGACTGCCGTATCCAACGACGGTTCGAAGAG
>NZ_RZPF01001017.1:0-1619 GCF_004022735.1 Mesorhizobium sp. M7A.F.Ca.AU.001.01.1.1 | reverse complement strand
GAGTAGGACCGCGCCGCAACAAAAAACCCGCCACAGGGCGGGTTTTCGATCTGTGAAAGCTCGTTTGGCTTAAGTTCTTACTTGATGCAAGTCGTTATCCCAAAACCGCTTCGCACTTTTGGGCGACATGCAATTAGATGCCGAAACCTTCGAAACGCTTCTTGAACTTCGACAGGCGGCCGCCGCGGTCGAGCAGGGTCTGCTGGCCGCCGGTCCAAGCCGGGTGGGTGGTCGGGTCGATATCGAGGTTCATCGTATCGCCTTCCTTGCCCCAGGTCGAACGGGTCGTGTATTCGGTGCCATCGGTCATGACGACCTTGATGGTGTGGTAATCGGGATGGATGTCGGTCTTCATGGTTCGGTTCCTGGCTTGCCGGCGCTGGCGACGGGCATAAGCCTGCGTCGATGCGCCCCTTTTTAAAACTCGAAGCCGCAGCTATTGAGGAGCCACGGCTTCTAAAACGGTCGGCGAGCCTATACATCAGCCGGAATTGAATCACAAGGCCGCGGCAAGCGCATATTGAGGCGCAGACCCCAAGGACGGCTGGAGGAAACATCGGGATGGCGCAAATCACCAGCGCAGACGAGCGCCGGCGTTCGCTCAAGCCGCTCAGGCGCCTGTTCCCCTACATCACGCACTACCGCACGCTGGTCGTCGGCGCCATTATCTCGCTGGTTATCGCGGCGGCAACCACGTTGGCGCTGCCGCTGGCGGTGCGTCGCATGATCGATCATGGCTTCTCGTCGTCCAGCACGACCTTCATTGCCGAATATTTCGCAGCGCTGGTGGCTATGGCCGCCCTGCTGGCGGCAGCATCGGCCGGCCGCTACTATTTCGTCATCACGCTGGGCGAGCGCGTCGTCGCCGATATCAGGCGCGATGTGTTTGCCCATGTGACGACGCTGTCGCCTGCCTTCTTCGACACCGCCCAGTCGGGCGAGATCGTGTCGCGGCTTGCCGCCGACACGACGCAGGTCAAGTCGGCGGTCGGAGCGACGGCCTCGGTGGCGCTGCGCAATGTCATCCTCGGCCTTGCCATGATGACGGCAGTCGGCTTCGACCTGACGCATGGGTCGCTGTCGGTGTCGCACCACCCTTTCTGCGGCGGCGTGCCGAGCGACGTGCGTATCACCACCCGCTACAAGACGTCCGACTTCCTGTCGGCGCTGATGGGCGTGCTGCACGAGACCGGCCATGCGCTCTACGAACAGAACCTGCCCAAGGCATGGTCGCACTGGCCGCTCGGCAAAGCGCGCGGCATGGCCGTGCATGAAAGCCAGAGCCTGTTCGTCGAGAAGCAGCTAGGCCGCAACCCGGCCTTCTGGCGCTGGGCGCTGCCAGTGGTTGAAAAGCATCTCGGCGAAGCCTGGTCGCTCGACGACATCCTGCCGCACGTGCATCGCGTCGGACGCGGCCTGATCCGGGTCGATGCCGACGAGGTGACCTATCCCCTGCATGTCATCCTGCGCTACGAACTGGAACAGGAACTCGTCTCGGGCCGGCTGGAGGTGGCCGATCTGCCCGAAGCCTGGGACGCCAAGATGCGCGACTACCTCGGCCTTTCCACCATCGACAACCCAGCCGACGGGCCAATGCAGGACGTGCATTGGCCCGGGGC
>NZ_RZPF01001016.1:0-1622 GCF_004022735.1 Mesorhizobium sp. M7A.F.Ca.AU.001.01.1.1 | reverse complement strand
TCTGCCGGCCGATTGAGAAGCCGCGCTAAGCTCGCGCCCTGCCTGGACCGCTTGGGTAAATCCCGTCAGGGAATTCGTCAGGCTGAGTCGGGTGGTGCTGTTTTCGAGAACCGAAGCGGAGCGGACATTTGAGTCCGTGAGCATCGGAAGCGCAGAAAACGGCGCCAGACGGCCAGCCTCACGAATTCAGGGACGGGATTTTAGGCGCAGACGCGGTTGCGGCCTTGCCTCTTCGCCTCGTAAAGCTGGCGGTCGGCGCGGCGATAGAACTCTTCCGCTGTTTCCTTGCGGTCCCAGACGGCTAGCCCGACGCTGGTGGTGATCTTGAGGCGGACATTGCCCGACAGCACCGACATGTTGGCGATCGCCTTGCGGATGCGCTCGGCAAACTTGCCCAGAAGCTCGGCGTCCATGTTGGGCGTGACCACGGCGAACTCCTCGCCGCCCAATCGCGCCACCACATCGTGGTAGCGCGTCATATCCTTGAGACAGCTTGCGACGGCCTTGAGCACTTCGTCGCCGACGTCATGGCCATGGGTGTCGTTGACCTGCTTGAAATGGTCGAGATCGAGGATCATCAGCCCGACAGGCTTTTCGATGCGCCGGAACTCCTCGAGATACTCCTTCAGCGCATCATCGAAATAGCGCCGGTTCTGCATGCCGGTCAGGCCGTCGGTCAGCGCCGCATGCTCGAGTGTTTCCGACCGCGCGCTGAGCGAGACCGTCATGGCGCGCAGCTTGCCCTCCTCCGTCGCCTGTTTTCGAATCAGCGGATAGATGAAGAAAATGCCGAAGAACAGCGCGGTGGCCAGGAGCACGCCGGTCGCGAACAAGAGCTTGTTGAGATAGATGACCTTGTCCAGACCCGAAGCCGTATGCAACTCGTCGGCGAAGGACTGCAGAAGTCCATAAGCATGCAGCGTCACCAGGCCGGCGGCCAGGATCACGAATATAAAGACGAAAAACGCTGATTCCGCCTTGTGGAAACGCATCTGCTCCCCGTTGGAAAAGTGCCCATCGACCTTATGGCATGGGCGGGCTTACGGAGGGTTAATTTGGACAACCACAACGGGAACCTTTCCTTGCAGGTAAACTTTTCAGGTTGCATCGGAAGCAAGCGCTGAGATCGTGGTTTCCAGATCATCACCGGGGTGCAACCTCAGCCATTCCGGCCCCAATTGATGCCTGAACCAGGTGGTTTGCCGCTTGGAATATTGCCTGGTCGCGATCTTGGCGCGTTCGATTGCCTCGGGAAAGCCAATCCCTCCGGCCATCGCCGCCTGCAGTTCGCGAACGCCGATCGCTTTCATCGCCGGCAATTCGGGATCGAGGCCAAGTGCCGCAAGCCGCTTGACCTCGTCCAGCGCGCCCTTGTCCAGCATTTGGTCGAAGCGTTTGTCGATGCGTCCGACCAACGCCGCCCGATCCGGCTCGATCACCAGGAAACGCGCGCTTTGCCTGTCGATGAGCGGCTGGCCGCGCTCTGCCTGCCATTCCAGGATCGAACGGCCAGACGCATCGAGAACCTCCAATGCCCGCACGATGCGCTGGCTGTCGGTTGGCTTGAGCATCATGGCGGCCGCCGAATCCTCGCGCCTCAGCAGGCTGTGCAGCTTTACGGC
>NZ_RZPF01001015.1:0-1624 GCF_004022735.1 Mesorhizobium sp. M7A.F.Ca.AU.001.01.1.1 | reverse complement strand
GTGATGCGCTGGCAGGCGCAACGGTCGCTGCCTTGCTGCGCGGACTGCCGTTGCGGGCAGCTCTGCGCGAAGGCATTGCCGGGGCGACGCTTGCCATCGAAAGCGCCGCCGCCGTTCCGGAGTTCACCGCGGCGAGCTTCGCGGAAGCGTTGGCTCTTGTGCCGGATGCCAGGGAAATGGCATGAGACCGGCGAATTCATAGTGCCGCGATGTTGCCGAGCGTCCGACGGACGCGCCGCATTCCGGATAGGAGACCTTGATGACCCCTGAGACCGCCCGCCCCTTCATCGACATCCACGCGCCGGTGGCGCAGGCCCTGGCCGACGGCCGGCCGGTGGTGGTGCTGGAAAGCACCATCATCACCCATGGCATGCCCTACCCCGACAATGGCGCCATGGCGGCCGATGTCGAAAAGATCATCAGCGATGGCGGCGCCGTGCCGGCGACGATCGCCGTGGTTGGCGGCCGCATCAAGATCGGGCTTTCGGACGGCGAGCGCGAATCGCTGGCGATGACGGGCGACGCGATGAAGCTGTCGCGCGCCGATCTCGGTTTTGCCGTGGCGCAAGGGCGCACCGGCGGCACCACGGTCGCCGCCACGATGATCGCGGCGCATATGGTCGGCATAAAAGTGTTTGCCACCGGCGGCATCGGCGGCGTGCACAAGGGCGCCGAAAAGAGCTTTGACATTTCCGCCGATCTCGACGAGCTGGCGCGCACCCCGGTGATTGTCGTCTCGGCCGGCGCCAAGGCGATCCTCGACATCGAAAAGACGCTGGAAGTGCTGGAGACGCGCGGCGTGCCGGTGATCGGCCATGGCTGCGAGACGATGCCGGCCTTCTGGTCAGGCAATCGCCGTTCCGCGCGCCGCTGACCTTGCACGAGCCGGAAGAGATCGCGCATTTCTACCAGACGAGGGCAGCACTTGGGCTTGCTGGCGGCATGCTGATTGCCAATCCTGTGCCGGAAAACCAGGAAATCCCGGCTGCGGAGATGGCGGGCTATATCGACGCCGCGCAGAAGGCCGCCGAGGCACAACATGTCACCGGCAAGGCAGTGACGCCATTCCTGCTGGGAAAGATCCTCGAACTGACCGGCGGCAGGAGCCTGAAGACCAACATCGCGCTGGTGGAAAACAATGCAAGGTTGGCGGCGAGGATAGCCAGGGCATTGTAGGGCACGGCCTCCAAGGTCGGCGGGACAGAGGGGGGTGCTGTCCCTCCGCTGTGCCAAGAAGGGTGGCATTCACTTCCCCGCCCGCCGCCCCGCCTCATACGCCCGGCGTGCCCAGGCCGCCATCTCCTCGGGATCATCGAAAGCGCTGTCGGGAACGCTCCAGTAGGGCATGGCGACCAGCTTGCCGTGGCGCGAGCCGGTATAGGTCCATTGCGTGCAGCCGGCGGCCTCGAACTCGGGCGCGCTTTGCTCGTCGGCTTTCAGCATCAATTCGCCACGCAACACGATGGCGACGATGACGCCGTCGAAATAGATGCCCTTGCCGCCGAACAGTTTGCGGATGCTGACAGGGCCGAGACCCTCGAACAGTTCGGCGATGCGTTCATTGTCCATGCCGCGATCATGTCACCGGCATCTGGCCTTGTCATCGCCGCAACCAAAATCATGC
>NZ_RZPF01001014.1:0-1632 GCF_004022735.1 Mesorhizobium sp. M7A.F.Ca.AU.001.01.1.1 | reverse complement strand
GCGGCCGAGTGGGCCGCGACGACCATCACGCCCGAAGAACTCGATGAATTGGCGAAGCTGAACGGGCTGATGCGCGAATGCGTCGAGAGCAATGTCATGGCTAATTATCTCGGCCTGAACAGGCGCTTCCATTTCACGATGTACCATGCCGCGCGTTCACCTCTCATCCAGCAGATCATCGAGAAATTGTGGCTGCAGGCAGGACCGTTTCTGAACATCGTCCGCTCCGACGTGACCTACGGCCTGGGCCTGGACCATCACGACGAAATGCTCGCGGCGCTGCGTCGCGCCGATGGCGCGGCTGCGCGCAAGGCGCTGGTTGCCGATCTGCGCGAGGCCGCCGACATCATTCTTCGCGCCGCGGCGGCGGCTGAGGCTCAACCTGCGCGCAAACGCCCGGCTTCGGTACGCCGTGATCCGAAGGCGCAGGCGCGGTGATGGGCGGATCCCCGCATGGCCCGGTTCATGTCGAGTTTCGTGGCGTCAGCAAGCGCTACGGGCAGACCGTCCAGGCGGTGCGTCAGCTCGACCTGGAAATCATGCGCGGCGAATTCCTGACGCTGCTGGGGCCTTCGGGATCCGGCAAGACGACGGCGTTGATGATGCTTGCCGGATTCGAGGATACGACCGAGGGCGAAATCCTCATTGACGGTCAGCGCATCGACAACGTTCCCGCCAATCGTCGCGGCATCGGCATGGTGTTCCAGAACTACGCGCTTTTCCCGCACATGACGGTCGCCGAAAATCTGGCTTTCCCACTCGAGGTCCGCAAACTTGGCCGCGAGGAGGTGACGCAACGTGTCAGGAACGTTCTCGACATGGTCCAGTTGCCCGAATTCGGCAACCGGCGTCCGGCGCAGCTTTCGGGTGGGCAGCAACAACGCGTCGCGGTTGCCCGCGCCCTGATCTTCGAACCAAATCTTGTCCTGATGGACGAACCGCTCGGCGCCCTAGACAAGCAACTGCGCGAGCAGATGCAGTTCGAAATCAAGGAAATCCATGCCCGGCTTGGCGTCACGTTCGTTTATGTGACCCACGACCAGACCGAGGCGCTGACCATGTCCGACCGGATCGCGGTGTTCAGCGCCGGCCGCATCGAGCAGCTTTCGACACCACGCGAACTGTATGAGCGTCCGACGGGCAGCTTTGTGGCGAGCTTCATCGGCGAGAACAACCGCATGTCCGGCACCGTGCTTGCCGGCGGTGAAAATGGTGGCGTGGCCGTCCATCTCGACGATGGCGATCTGGTGTTGAACGCCATTTCCCCTGGCGCGACGCCCCCTACGGGCGCCAGGGTGACGCTGTCGATCAGGCCCGAGCGCATGTCCTTATTGCACGAAGGCTCCACCGCCCTCAACGTGATCGCGGCAACCGTCGTTCAGTCCGTCTATGTCGGCGATCACATCCGGCTCGTCGCTGTCACGGCGGGCGGCCTGAAATTCATTGTCAAGCTTGCCGCATCGTCGTCTCGGTCCGAACTCAATGCGGGCGAGGCGGTTCGATTGGGCTGTGGTCGTGAGGATTGCCTCGCTCTCGATAGATAACAACAAAAGGCAGACAAGGGAGAGTTCAACCATGAAGAAATCGCCGAAAGTCGTCATCACCTGTGCGGTCACCGGCTCGATCCACACG
>NZ_RZPF01001013.1:0-1634 GCF_004022735.1 Mesorhizobium sp. M7A.F.Ca.AU.001.01.1.1 | reverse complement strand
ATCCTCAAGAGCCTGCGCACCACGGCGCGCGGCATGATGGATACGATCTTCGGCAATCTGGTCTTCGAGCCGTTGATGCAGCGCAATGCCGACGAGGCTTTCACGCTCTACGGTTTGTTGGCCGAAAGCGCCGACATGGATCCGGAGCGCAAGAGCATCGAGTTCCATCTCAATCCGAGGGCCAAATGGTCGGACGGTCAGCCGGTGACGCCGGAGGACGTGCTGTTCAGTTATGATGTCTACACCGACAAAGGCCGCCCGCCTTACAGCGACCGCATGGCCAGGGTCGCCAAGCTCGAAAAGACCGGCGACCACAGCGTGCGCTTCACCTTCAACGACAAGGCCGATCGCGAATTCCCGCTGATCATCGCGCTGACCCCGATCATCCCGAAGCACGCCTTCGACAAGGAGACTTTCGACAGGACGACGCTCAAGCCGGTGATCGGCAGCGGTCCGTATACGATCGCGCAGGTGCAGCCAGGCCAGCGCATCGTCTTCAAGCGCAACCCGGACTATTGGGGCAAGGATGTCCCCGCCAAGCGCGGTTTCGACAATTACGACCAGATCACCATCGAGTATTTCCTCAACGCCAACGCCAAGCTCGAAGCGTTCAAGAAAGGCCTCTGCGCCATCGATGACGACAGCGATCCGGTGAAGCGCGAGCGCGATCTCGATTTTCCGGCCTTCCACAAGGGGGACGTGATCGCCGAAACCTTCGACACCGGCATTCCGCCGGTGGTGACCGGTTTCCTGTTCAACACGCGGTTGCCGAAATTCGCCAACCCGGTCGTGCGGCGCGCGCTCGGCATGCTCTACGACTTCGAATGGGCCAACAAGAACCTGTTCGGCGGCAAATACACGCGCACGATGAGTTACTGGCAGAATTCCGAGCTTTCCGCGCTCGGCCATCCGGCCGACGACAGGGAGAAAGCGCTTCTGGCGCCCTACCCCGGCCGCGTGCCGGCCGATGTCATGGACGGCACATGGCGGCCGCCGGTGACCGACGGATCGGGCCAGGATCGGCGCGTCTTGAAGGCAGCTTTCGATCTTTTGAAAAGTGTCGGCTACCACGTGCAGAATGGAACGATGCTTGATCCCGAAGGCAAACCCTTCGGCTTCGAGATCCTGACCGCTTCGCAGGACGAGGAGCGCCTTGCCGGCATCTATCAGCGCACGCTGGAGAAGATCGGCATCAATCTCACCATTCGCAGCCTCGACGGCGATCAGATACAGTCGCGCAAGCAGCGCTTCGATTTCGAGGTCTTGGTCGGATCGAGCGGCTTCAACAATTCGTTGTCACCCGGCATCGAGCAGAGCGGGCGCTGGAGTTCGACTGCCGCCCGGACGGAAGGCTCGTTCAATCTCGCCGGCGTCGCCGACCCGGCTGTGGACGCGGCAATCGAGGCGATGCTGCGCGCCCGTTCCAAGGAGGATTATGTTGCCGCCGTTCGCGTTCTCGACCGGCTGCTGATCTCCGGCAACTACATGGTGCCGATGCAGTACAACACGCAGCAATGGATCGCCTACTGGAACTACCTGGAACATCCGCAAAAGACGCCCATATTCGGATATCAACTGCCAACATGGTGGCGCAAACCCAACTGAGGGATCAGGAGAGCGAGATGAGCGAATTG
>NZ_RZPF01001012.1:0-1639 GCF_004022735.1 Mesorhizobium sp. M7A.F.Ca.AU.001.01.1.1 | reverse complement strand
TCCGCACCGGTCAGGAGATCGAGCGTCTCGTCGATCGTCCGTGGCGCGGCGCGCGGTTTCAGCTCGGTCATTCTTTCTCCGTGAACGCCGCCGCTCCGCTTTCCAGTACGTGGTAGCCGCGGGCGTGATAGATCAGCGGCCGCAAATTATCGCCCATCCGCAGGCCTGTCACCTTGCCAAAAAGCACACGATGGGTGGCCAGGTCCTTGGTATCGATCAATTCGCAGTCGAACACGGCGAGCGCACCCTTCAGCGTCGGCGCGCCGGTGGAGATCACGTCCCATTCGCCGAGCGCGAAGCGCTCCTCGACCGGCAAGCCGGTGATTCCGGAAAAGCCGACTGACAGCGGCTCCTGGTGGGAAGCCAGGGTGTTCAAGGCAAACCTGCCGTTTTTCACGAACGGTTCGTTCTTGGGATTTTCGCGATTGAGACAGACCAGAATGGTCGGCGGGGTGTCCGAAACCGAGCAGGCCGCGATCACCGTCGCGCCGCGCTTGCCGGCCGGCCCGTCGGTGGTGACCACATGGACGTGGCCGGCAAAGTGGCTCATCGCGTCGCGATAGGCCTGCGGCCCAATGTCGTTCTTCTTCAGCACCGTATTTTTTCCATTGTCAGGATCCTATCGACATATATGGCCAGACATAGCCCGCCACAAGCGAAGTGCCTGAGCCATATCCCGAAATTCGCGTGTTGCACCAAGGCCGGGCAGCCTTTAGGTCTTGGCGGCAACAGTGCCGGGAGCGTAGGACCGGCCCGGAGGATCCCATCGCTCGAATGCGACCCAGGACAAGAACAATAGCGGCGCTGTTCTGGCTGTTCCTGGCCAGTGGTGCGGATGCCCGGACGCTGCTGGTCGGCGTCTCGGCGCCCCTGTCGGGACCATCGGCCATTCTCGGCAAGCAGATCGAGGCCGGTACCGGTATGGCCGCCGAAGCGAACGGCATCGAACTCAAGACCGTGGATGACGCCTGCACCGCCGATGGCGGCGCTGCCGCGGCCAGGGAATTCGCAGCCGTCAAGGTCAATATCGTAATCGGCTTTCTCTGCACCGAGGCGATCGGGGCGGCGATGCCGATCCTGAAGGACGCCAACATTCCGGTCATCACCATTGGCGTGCGAACCGAAAGCCTGACCGACCGCCGCGCCAAGACCGGCTGGCCGGTCTATCGCCTCGGACCACGCGGCGACGATGAGCGCAATGCGGTCGCGTCAGCCCTCACCCGCCTGTGGCAAAACGAATTGTTCGCCATTATCGACGACGGCACCATCTACGGCCGTGAAATCGCCGAGACGTTGCGGGCAGCGGCCGAACAGGCAGCGCTGAAACCTGTGTTCGTCGACACGTTCCGGCCCCAGCTCGACAATCAGATCGGCATGATCGGTCGGCTGAAGAAGGCCGGCGCGACGCATGTCTTTGCCGGCGGCGATGGCGACGACATCGCCATCATGGGCCGCGATGCCGCACAGCTTCAGGCGGGCATCGTCTTTGCCGGCGGCGAGAATCTGCGCACGCCGCCCGGCGACGTGCCCTATTCCTTGGGCACACTGATGATCGCACCGCCGGAATGGGCCGATGTCGCCGATCCAAAAGTGCTGGCGGCCTTTGCCGCGCAGAAAGGCGTGCCCGACGGCTATACGC
>NZ_RZPF01001011.1:0-1642 GCF_004022735.1 Mesorhizobium sp. M7A.F.Ca.AU.001.01.1.1 | reverse complement strand
GGGCGCACAGGACCTGGCCGGTCAGGCAGATGTCGATGCAGCGCCGCCAGTCCGCCGGATCGATCTCGTCGACACCGCCGGTCGGCCCGGCAATGCCGGCATTGTTGATCAGCGCATCGAGCCCGCCGAGTTTTTTCTCGACCGCCTCGAACAGACGGTCGACGTCCTCGTCGCGCGAGACGTCGGCCTTGACCGCCGCGACCAGGTCGATCTTGCTGGGAGCAGCGGCCAGCGCCTCGTCGGAAACGTCGCAGACGACGATGCGGGCGCCGAGGCGTGACAGCGTGTCGGCTATGGCAAACCCGATGCCGCCTGCGCCCGCCGTCACCAGCACGCGCTGGCCTTTCAGCCCGGTCAAAAATTCGTCCGCCGATGCCGGCGCCCTTGTGCTCATGGTCATGTCCTTCTCATTGCAGCCGCCGTTCGCGCAGCGCCATGACGGCGCCCAGAACGACCAGTCCGTAAAGAATTGCCCTCGTGGCATAGGGAAGCGTGGTGCCGGCGAGCAGCATCTGCAGTGCCGTCAGCAACAACACGCCGCCGAGCATGCCGAGATAGTGGCCGCGCCCGCCGGTGATCAGCGCGCCGCCGACCACCACCACGGCGATCGACGGCAATAGATAGTCGTCGCCCATGCCGAGGCTCGCCTGACCCGAAAAGCCGGTCAGCATGACGCCGACAACAGCCGCGCAGACGGCCGAAAGCATGTAGACCAGGATCAGCGTGCGCTCGACGCCGATGCCCGACAAGCGCGCCGCGCGCAGCCCGTTGCCGATGCCGTAGACGCGCCTTCCGAACGGGGTGCGGCCAAGCAGGAGTACCGCTGCGACGACAAAGACGACCATCAGCAGCACGATTGGAGTCAGCAGGCCGGCGAGCTTGGCCGTCATGACCCAGCGCAGCATCGGCGAGGAAAACCCGGCCGGCGTTCCCTGCGAATAGAGCAGCGCACAGCCTTGCAGAATGCCGTTGGTGGCGAGCGTCATGACGATCGGCGAGATGCCGAGATAGACGATGCCGAAACCATTGGCGAAGCCGATGGCGCAGGCCATCACCAGGACGACCGGCAAGGCGTAGACAAGGGCGGCGTCGGAGCCGTTGACCATGCCCGCCAGGATGATGCCGGAGATGCCGATCGTCCACGGCACGGAGAGATCGAGGCCTCCGGTCAGGATGACGGTTCCCTGTCCGAGCGCCAGGACGGCTAGGAAGGAGGATAGCACCAGCAGCGAATTCCAATAGCCCGGATTGAGGATGGCGCGGCCGAGCCAGATCTGGGTGACAAGCACGATGAGCAGCAGGCAGACATAGGCCGGCAGCGCATAGCGCAGCGTTTCCGCATTGCGCAGATGGAAGGCAGGGCGCGGCGATGCCGGACTGCGCTGGGCATGGGCTGGCTCGGCGATCTTGAGACGCCGGTCCACGCGCTCGAGTTGCGAGGGCAATATGCCGGCGCGCCAGGCGGCGAGCCGGGCACGCGCGGCGCGCAGTTGCACGGCAAGCACCGATGCATGCGAGATCGAGCCGGCAAGTGCCGCCAGTACCAGAATGGTGCCTTCGGCGATGGTCGCATAATAGGCCGATACGTTGAGCACCAGCAGGATGTTCACCACGATCATCAGGATAAAGGCGCCGAAGACAG
>NZ_RZPF01000100.1:0-12313 GCF_004022735.1 Mesorhizobium sp. M7A.F.Ca.AU.001.01.1.1 | reverse complement strand
GTTTCGGTGTCGCCATCCTGCTGGCAGCGCTCGCGGATTTTCTGTTCTATGGCCAGCCCGCCGGGATCACGGTTTTCCTGTTCGCCCTGCTGATTGCCGCGGCGGTCGTCGCTGTGCACCCGGCCGCCTTCAACGACGGCCGGGTCTGGCTCAAGCCCATCGCCTTGCTTGTCCCGCTGCTGCCGCTGGCTGAAAATGTCAGCACCCTGTCGGTCTCGATCGCGCTGGCGGCGCTGACCGTCTTCGCGCTTTCGTTGAGCGGTCGGCTGCGGCACAGCATCGCCCGCATTGCCGGGCAGATCGTGCTGTTCGGGCTGGCGGCGCCGTTCCGCTTCGTCATTGATTTCATCCGCTGGCGGAGGACGGCGCGGCGGTTCGGTGGGCGCCGCATCCGGCTGGCGGCGATCGCCGTCTGGGTGATGCCGCTGACGCTGGGCGCGGTCTTCCTGGCGCTGTTCGGTGCCGCCAATCCGGTCATCGACTATTGGCTGTCGCTGATCGATCTCGTGAGGCTGCTCGATCTTATCCAGCTGGCGCGGATTGCCTTCTGGCTGTTCGTGCTCGCCGCTGTCTGGGCTTTTCTGCGACCGCGCATGCCGCGCCTGGTTCGCCGCATCCCGCGCGCGTTGCCGGCGGTCAGCGCTCAAGCCGGCAAAACCGCCACCACCATCGAAGACATCCTGTTCGGCAAGGCCGCCATCCTGCGCGCCCTGATCGTCTTCAACATCCTGTTTGCGCTGCAGACGGCGCTCGACGCCGCCTATCTGTGGGGCGGGGCAGCGCTTCCCGATGGGCTGAGCTACGCCTCCTACGCGCATCGTGGCGCCTATCCCTTGATCGTCACGGCACTGCTTGCCGCCGGCTTCGTGCTGGCAGCGCTGCGACCCGGCAGCGAAACCTCGGCCGATCCGCTGATCCGCCGGCTGGTCTATGTCTGGGTGGCGCAGAACATCATGCTGGTCATCTCGTCGATCCTGCGGCTCGACCTCTATGTCGGCATCTATGCATTGACCTACTGGCGCGTCGCCGCCTTTGTCTGGATGGGGCTGGTGGCAGCAGGCCTTGCCCTGATCATTGCCCGCATCGCGCTTAGAAAATCCAACGAATGGCTGCTGTCCGCCAATCTTCTGACGTTATCCCTGACGCTTTATGCCGGCTGTTTCATCAATTTCGCAGCAACGATCGCCAATTACAATGTCGACCATTCCCTCGAAATGACCGGCCAGGGCATTCCCCTAGACGCCTGGTATCTTCACTCGCTCGGTCCGGGCGCGTTTCCCGCGCTTGATCGCTTCCTCGAGCACCAGGGCAAGACGGCGGCCGCCGGCACTGTCCGCGAACTGGCCGGCGTGCGCGGCAGCGACGAAATCTGGTATCGAACTATCCAGCAGAACTGGCGGGCCTGGAGCTTTCGCGACTGGCGGCTGCTTCGATATCTCGACACCAAGGAGCCGTTCGTGATTCCCTCCGCTATCGAACCTTCCATGCCGGGCCGCTGATCCATGCCGCATCACATCCTCGTCGCCGACGATGACCCGCACATCCGCGAGGTGATCTGCTTTGCCTTGGAGAAGGCCGGCATGAAAACGACAGGGGTGGCCGACGGTGCCGCCGCCTTGCAGGCAATCGGCCGCCGGGCACCGGACCTCGTCGTGCTCGATATCGGCATGCCGGAAATGGACGGGCTGGAGGTCTGCCGGCGGCTGCGGCACATATCCGATGTGCCGGTGCTGTTCCTCTCTGCGCGCGACGAGGAGATCGACCGCATCCTCGGGCTCGAAATGGGCGGCGACGACTATGTGACGAAACCATTCAGCCCGCGCGAGCTGGTTGCCCGCGTCAACGTCATCCTGCGGCGCGCCCGCCCGGCGGTGCCCGAACCGGCCGACGACAGGCAGTTTTCGCATGGCAAACTGGCTCTGGCGCCGGCCAGCCATACCGCCAGCTTCGACGGCAAGCCGTTATCGTTGACAGGAATAGAGTTCTCGATCCTGAAGGGGTTCCTGGCGCGGCCGGCGCATGTGCTCGACCGCGACGCGGTGACGGCCAGCGCCTATGCCGCAAACATCCACGTCGCCGGCCGCACCGTCGACAGCCACATCCGCAACATCCGCGCCAAACTGGCAGCCGTGGGTTGCCCAAATGTCATCGAGACGGTGCATGGCGTCGGCTTCCGGCTTGGCCGATGCGGCTGACGGCCTCCAGCAAATGGATCGGCCGCAAATGGCGGCCACGGCTTGCCACGGTCGTCGTCGCCATCCTGATCATGGTGATGGCCTTGCCACTGGTCGGCCTGTTCTTCTTCCGCCTCTACGAGAACCAGCTGATCCGCCAGACCGAGGCGGAGCTGATCGCGCAAGGCGCTGCCATCGCCGCCATCTATGCGCGGGATGTACGTGACGCCGGCATCCCACCGGAAAAGCTCGGTGCGCCGATGCCGGAGCCAAGTGGGGATTCAAGCCGCAGCGTCAATCCGGACCCGCTCTACAGGCCAATCGAACCGCAGCTCGATCTTGCCTCGGATTATGTCCTGCCGACCCGGCCGGCGGCGATGCCGGTGATCGTCGATCCCGCCTTCGCGGTGATCGGCGCGCGCCTGTCCGGCATCCTCGACGCCACCCAGAAAACCACGTTGGCCGGCTTCCGGCTGCTCGACCCCCGGGGCGTCGTCATTGCCGGGCGCGGCGAGGTCGGCCAGTCGCTCAGTGCGGTCGAAGAGGTGCGCACAGCACTTGCCGGCCACTATGCCAGCGCGCTCAGGCTGCGCATTCCCGACCAGCCGACGCCACCGCTCTATTCGGTCAGCCGCGGCACCAAGGTGCGTGTCTTCGTCGCCCTGCCGGTCGCTGTCGACGGCCAGGTCGCCGGCGTCGTCTATGTGTCGCGGACGCCCAACAACATCATCAAGCATCTCTATGGCGAACGCGGCAAGGTGACGTTGGCGGCGATCGCCATTCTCGGCGGCACGCTGCTCATCGGTCTCATCTTCCTGCGCACCGTCAGCCGGCCGATCTATGCGCTGATCGACCGCACCGAGCGCATCGCCGCCGGCGACCGCACGGCGATCCGGCCGCTCGACCACCACGGCACGCGAGAGATGGCGGAGCTGTCCGCAGCCTTCCTCGACATGGCCGAGAAGCTTCAGGCACGGTCGGACTCGGTCCAGACTTTCGCCACACATGTCTCGCATGAGCTCAAATCGCCGCTGACGGCGATCCAGGGCGCGGCCGAATTGCTGCGCGATTCCGGTGGCGCGATGGACGATGCGGAGCGGCGGCGTTTCTCCAACAATATCGTCACCGATGCGGGGCGGCTCAATCTGCTGGTGCGGCGCCTGCTCGACCTGGCGCGCGCCGAAAACCTGGCGCCGAGCGGCGAAAGCACATCGCTCGGTGCGGCACTGTCGCTGCTGCCCGTCGATAGCAGGCTCACGGTTAGCATCGGGGCCGGCGGCGACATCAGATTGCGCATATCGGCCGAGAACGCGGCTATCGTGCTGGCCAATCTCATCGACAATTCGGCCAGGCATGGCGCGACGCAGGTTTCTGTCTCCGCTACGAGCGCCGGCGGCAAGGCGAGCATCCTGGTCAGCGACGACGGTGCCGGCATTTCGCCGAGCAACCGGGCGCGCATTTTCGAGCCGTTCTTCACCACGCGGCGCGAACAGGGCGGCACCGGCATGGGGCTTGGCATCGTGCTGGCCCTCCTGAAAGCGCATGATGGTATGATCGCGCTGGTTGACAGCGAGCGCGGCACGCGCTTCGAGGTCATTCTGCCGGTGGCGTGAAGGACACTATCGGCCGGATCGGAGAGAACATGCGCTACGACATCGTCATCATCGGCGGAGCCATCGTCGGCTCCTCGGTCGCCTATTACCTGCGTGAGCAAGGGTTTTCCGGCACGATCGCGCTGGTCGAGCGTGATCCGCAATTCGCGCATGCGGCAACGACGCTGTCCATGGCCTCGATCCGCCAGCAATTCTCGATCCCGGAAAACATCCGCCTGTCGCAGTTCACGCTGAAGCTGTTCCGGCGGCTGAAGGAAGAGTTCGGGGATGACGCCGATATCGGCTTTCGCGAGGGCGGCTACCTCATCCTTGCCGGCGAGGACGGCTTGCCGATCCTGAGGAGCAATCACCAGGCGCAGATGGCCGAGGGCGCCGACATTGTGCTGGAGGACGCGGATCAGCTGGTGCGCCGGTTCCCATGGCTGTCGACCGAGGGCATTTCAGCCGGCGCCTATGGCCGCACCGGCGAAGGCTGGTTCGACGCGCATGCGATGCTGACGCTGTTCCGCAAGGCGCTGCGGCAGAAGAAAGTCGATTTCATCGCCGCAGATGTCACCGGCATCGCGCGCGATGGCAACCGCGTCACGGGAGTGAGCCTGGGCAATGGCGAGACGCTGGAGGCTGGCATCGTCGTCAACGCCGCCGGCCCTAACGCCGGCAAGGTGGCTGCCATGGCCGGGCTCGAGCTGCCGGTCGAGCCGCGCAAGCGCAATGTCTTCGTCTTCGAGGCGCGCGAGAAATATGCCGACATGCCGCTGCTGGTCGATCCCTCCGGCATCTATGTCCGTCCGGAAGGCTCGGTCTACCTCACCGGCGGCGCCGAACCGGAGGAAGGCGACTGCGCACCCGATCCCGGCGACTTCGAGGTAAACTGGCCACTGTTCGAAGAGGTGATCTGGCCGGTGCTGGCGACCCGTATTCCCGCCTTCGAGGCGATCAAGCCGACCCGTGCCTGGGCCGGCCACTACGACTACAACACGCTCGACCAGAACGCGGTGATCGGTCCGCATCCCGACGTCGGCAATTTCCTATTCGCCAACGGCTTTTCCGGCCACGGCCTGCAGCAGGCGCCAGCAGTGGGCAAAGCGCTGGCCGAGCTGATCGTGCATGGCGGTTATCGCACGGTGGATTGCTCGGCGTTCGGGTATGAGCGGGTGGCGGAGGGAAGGGCGTTCCGGGAATTGAATGTGATTTGAGCGGGCGAAGGGAAGGTCCTTTTTGACGCTGGCGCGAAGGATCGCCACGGTTGCGGAAGAGTATTTCGAGCGAGCCTCAGCCCTTGCGGTCGAACCAGAAGGCGTCGGCCATGCGCTTCATGCCGATACGTTCGTAGAAGCCGACGGCATCGGGCATGGAGATCAGGCTGATGGCGACCGATGGTCCAAGCTGCCGGCGCGCCTCGTCCATCAGGCCCTTGCCGATGCCGAGCCCCTGTGCCGATCGGGAAACGGCGAGTTCGGAGATGTAGCAGACCCAGGAGAAGTCGGTGATCGCCCTGATGACGCCGATCAGCGGCTTGCCCTGAATATCAAGGCGCGCGGTCAGCACCAGATTGGCGCCCGACAGCATCGCCCGCAGCCGCGCTTCATCATCGATCGGCCGTGTCTCGCCGAGGCCGGATTCGACCAGCACGCGACGGAATTCGGCGATGTCGAGCGCGGGTTCTCTTTCGTAGAGGACGTGTGCGTTTTCTGCCATGGCCGCCAGATTGCACCATCGGGCTGGCTTGTGCCACCATGCACGAACAGTTGCCTTTTATTTGCCGCCGGCTTTGTGTAAACCGGGCCTCAGCAAATTCCCCCGCAACGAAAACACGGGCAAAAACCATGGAAAAATTCACCAAGCTCACCGGCGTCGCCGCTCCGATGCCGATCGTCAATGTCGACACCGACATGATCATCCCGAAGGATTATCTCAAGACGATCAAGCGCACCGGGCTCGGCACCGGCCTGTTCGCCGAAATGCGCTACAAGGACGACGGTTCGGAAAACCCGGATTTCGTGCTCAACAAGCCGGCCTACCGCAAGGCGCAGATCCTGGTCGCCGGCGACAATTTCGGCTGCGGCTCCAGCCGAGAGCATGCGCCGTGGGCGCTGCTCGACTTCGGTATTCGCTGCGTCATCTCGACCTCGTTCGCCGACATTTTCTACAACAACTGCTTCAAGAACGGCATCCTGCCGATCACCGTCAGCCCCGAGGATCTCGAGAAGCTGATGGACGACGCCTCGCGCGGCTCCAATGCCACGGTGTCGGTAGACCTCGAAGCCAAGGAAATCCGTGGGCCGGATGGCGGCGTGGTCAAATTCGACCTCGACGACTTCAAGCGGCACTGCCTGCTCAACGGGCTCGACGATATCGGCCTGACCATGGAGAAAGCCGGCGCCATCGCTTCGTTCGAGAAGCGCAACGCCGAACAGCGCCCCTGGGCCTGAGCGGCGCGCTCCGGACGGGTGGATCTGGCCTTTCGGGCCGGTTCGCGGCGACTGAGTGGAGGGACAGTCATGACACGTTCGCTTCTTGCCGGCCTTTGCGGGCTGGCCTTGTTGCTGGGGCAAATCGCCAGCGCGTCTGCGCAGACCCAGACGCCCGCCACACAGCCGGCCCCGGCGACGGAGCAGCCGTCCGCCGATCAGGGGACGAACGCCGCCGATGCTTCCGATGACGACAAGCAGGCCCCGGTGCCATTCGAAGGCGGCACGCTGACCATCACCCAGAAGGAACAGTATGGCGAGAAGGTGCTTGCCTATGACGGCAAGCAGCTGGCCAGCAATTACGATGTCTTCTTCGACAAAATAGTCGAGGTCGGCGGCGTCAAGGTGGCGCTGTTCGATGTCGGCGACGGCGGCAACCAATGCGGGCCGGCGACGGTGATCGTCTGGAAGCCGGAAGGCGGCACGATCCAGAGCACCACTGTCGAGCAGGACCAGTGCGGCGCCCCGCCCTCGGCGGTGTCCGACAACGCCATCTATTTCGTGCCCTACCTGTTGCCGGGGGATGAGAAACCGGCTTTGCAATGGTCGCCGACCGACGGGCTGACGATTTCGGGCAATCTGACCTACATGCCGGAACCCGGCACGGACTGGAAGGACATCGATCCGGAAAAGTACCAGAACATCATCGACGCCTTCCACAATGAGGCCGTCTACAAGGAAGCGGAAAAGCTGCTCGGCAAGGACATGGCCGACATGGCGACCAGCCTGCTGGTCGGCGGCGGCACCGAAAAGACCGCTTCGGGCGCCTTCTACGCCAGCGGCTGCGTGCCGCATGATTGCGGCGGCAATGACGGCTTCATGGCGGTCGACCCGGCCCAGCACAGGCTCTATTTTGCGCGCCGCGGCGACAATGGCCAGCCGAACGCCTGGCCTGATGTGGCGACATGGCCGGCGGATGTGAAGGCGGCGTTGGACAAGGCGCTGGGGGCGGCAAATTAAAGCTTTAGCGTTGCGCAGCACCCCCTCGCTTTCGTCATCCTATGGTCTGCGCCGCGTCGCTACGCTCCTTGCTCCGCCATAGGATGACGACGGAAGGGATGCTTCAACCAATCTCGGAGGTTCGCGCTTCGCTTCCGGGATAACAGTTTGCCTGGCTTGGCCCACGACCCGCGCCGTTCCGCCTGCTAATGCTGGCCGACAACCCAAGCAAGGCCCCTCATATGCGCAAACTCATCTCCACCGGTTCGCCGTTCGAAAAGACCGCCGGCTATTCGCGCGCCGTGGTGCAGGGCGACTGGTGTTTTGTGTCCGGCACCACCGGCTACGACTATGCGACGATGACGATGCCGGAGACGGTGGAGGCGCAGACGCGCAATTGCCTGGCGACGATCGGCAAGGCGCTGAAGGACGGCGGCTTCGAGATGGCTGACGTGGTGCGGGCGCATTACTACATCACCGACCAGGCCTTCGTGGATGTAGTCTTCCCGATCCTCGGCGAGACGTTCGGTGACATCAGGCCGACAGCGACGATGATCGTCTGCCAACTCAACAAACCGGAAATGAAGATCGAGATCGAGGTGACGGCGCTGCGGCGCACGGCCTGAAGGGCGACCGACGATGAAAGTCCAGCGCATTGTTGCCAATATCGAGACAGCGGATGTCGCGGCGGCGAAGCGTTTCTACCACGATGTGCTCGGCCTCGACGTGCTGATGGATCTCGGCTGGATCGCAACCTACGGCTCGCAAGCAAAGATGGATGTCCAGGTCAGCTTCATGGCGCAAGGCGGTTCCGGCACGCCGGTGCCCGACCTCTCCATCGAGGTCGACGACGTGGATGCGGCGCTCGATGCCATGAAGGCGGCGGGCTTTGCCATCGAATACGGACCGGCCGACGAACCGTGGGGCGTGCGGCGCTTCTACGTCCGCGATCCGTTCGGTCGGCTGGTCAACATTCTCTCGCATCAGTGATGACGTATGCCGGCGGGACAGCGCCCCCCTCTGGCCTGCCGGCCATCTCCCCCTCAAGGGGGGAGATTGGATGTCGCCTCGGCGTTCGCCAATCTCCACGTCAGAAAGAAGAGGCGAAACGATAATGCTGCCAATCTCCCCCTTGAGGGGGAGATGCCCGGCAGGGCAGAGGGGGGCGCTACGGATCACCAACGAATCGGGTTATCCGTGATCGCTGCGTTCCTGCTTGCATGCAACTCGCTTGGCGTTTAGCAAGGCCGCGGTTCAAATCTTTCCAGGACGGTTTCTCCATGGCAACGAAGCATCTTTTCCTGCTCCCCGGTGACGGCATCGGTCCTGAGGCCATGGCCGAGGTCAAGAAACTGATCGCGGTCATGAACGACAGGCTCGGCAGCGGTTTTGCCACCGATGAGGGGCTGGTCGGCGGCTGTGCCTATGACGCGCATGGCGCGGCGATCTCCGATGCCGACATGGAAAAGGCGATGGCGGCCGACGCGGTGCTGTTCGGCGCCGTCGGCGGTCCGAAATGGGATGCGGTGCCTTATGAAGTGCGCCCAGAAGCCGGCCTGCTGCGGCTGCGCAAGGACATGGAGCTGTTCGCCAATCTGCGCCCGGCCATCTGCTATCCGGCACTGGCAGCGTCCTCTTCGCTCAAGCAGGAGGTGGTCGAAGGTCTCGACATATTGATCGTGCGCGAGCTGACCGGCGGCGTCTATTTCGGCGAGCCCAAGCAGATCATCGACCTCGGCAACGGCCAGAAGCGCGGCATCGACACGCAGGTCTACGACACGTTCGAGATCGAGCGCATTTCGGGCGTCGCCTTCGAGCTGGCGCGGACCCGCAAGAACCATGTCACTTCGATGGAAAAGCGCAATGTGATGAAGTCGGGTGTGCTGTGGAACGAGGTCGTCACCCAGACCCACAAGGCGCGTTATGCCGACGTCAAGCTCGACCACATGCTGGCCGATGCCGGCGGCATGCAGCTGGTGCGCTGGCCAAAACAGTTCGACGTCATCGTCACCGACAATCTGTTCGGCGACATGCTGTCCGACATCGCCGCCATGCTGACCGGCTCGATCGGCATGCTGCCGTCGGCCTCGCTCGGCGCGCCTGACGCCAAGACCAAGAAGCGCAAGGCGCTGTACGAGCCGGTGCACGGTTCGGCGCCCGACATTGCCGGCAAGGGCATTGCCAACCCGATCGCCATGATCGCCTCCTTCGCCATGTGCCTGCGCTATTCCTTCGGCATGGTCGATGAAGCCGACCGCGTCGAAGGCGCGATCGCCGCCGTGCTCGACGCGGGCCTGCGGACGAAAGACATCATGTCCGATGGCATGACCGAGGTCGGTACGGTTGAGATGGGCGACGCGATCATCGCCAAATTCCTGGGCTGATACCGTGACGGTCGACGTCCGCTGGGCGACGATCGAGGACGCGACGACGCTCGCGGCCATGTTTTGCGAGATGGCGGAACATTATCGGCAACGGCCTCTCGATGCCGACCGGGCCCTGTCTGCGGCACGAAAATGGCTTGGCGAGGAAAGCCCGGCCTATCCGCATTTCGCGCTCGCCTTCATCGAGGGCGAGGTCAGCGGCCTGGCGTCGGTGGCGATCGCGCATCCCGGTATCGATCTCGAGCGGCTGCTGTTCCTCAAGGACCTGTTCGTGCGCGACAAAGCCCGCAACGCTGGTGTCGGCCGGGCGCTGATCGGCTTTCTCGCCGATCATTGCCTGCGCGAAGGCATCGGCCGCATCGACCTGACCAGCGAGGACTGGAACGAAGGCGCGCAGCGCTTCTACGACCGGCTTGGCGCAGAACGCCACGGCCAGAAGGTCTTTCTCAGGCTTTCGGGCGAGGCGCTGAAGGCGATCATCCCTAGACCCTGACGCCCGCCGGCACCGGTCCCCACTGGTTTTCGCGGGCCTGCGTCGGGATCAGCGCGAAGACCAGGATGATCAGGCTGCCGATGGTCGGGATCAGCACCACCAGATAAAGCCAGCCCGAGAGGCCGATGTCATGGATGCGGCGAACGGTCATGCCGAGGCTGGGCAGCAGTGTCGCCAGGACGAAGGTGCCGCAAAGGCCGACGGTTACCGCCGCCGATACGCTGCTGTCGAAATTGCCCATTTCGTTGTCGGCGAAAAGACCGATACCGCCGATGACAAGCAGCGAGACCACCCAGAACAGGAAATAACCCCAATATTCCTTGCGGCGGGCACGTCCGGCGAAATTGAAATAGTTCTGCGTCACGCCACGCCAGAAATAGCCCCAGAGATCGGTGGGCTCGGCCGGCCCGGAGGAACGGCCGAAATGCTGGGCCTGTGGCGCAGAAGCGGATGGTGCGTTACCGGCTTGAGTCGGCGCGGCGCTCGTACCAGCGTCGCCGGCCGGCGCAGCCGTCTCGGCGGCGATCAAAAAGACGTCGCGCGCCTGGCCGCCGCCCGCCTGGAATTCCACGCCCGCGCCCTTCCGCATAGTGGTTTCCCGGCGCAGGTTTTCGCGGGTGAAGGTGTAGCGGTTGCCGTCGGCTCCGGTGATGAAGCCGAAGCCCTGGACTTCGTCATAATGAAGCACTTTGCCGCGCATTTGCCACCCCCACTTGCCACGTCCCTGCCAAGGTGTGGCACATGGCCGAACCGATGGGCAAGACCGCATCGGGATGCGGCCGGCGTCATGCGGGCGGATGAGGCTCGTTGCCCGGTCTTACGAAGGCCGCTTCTTCGCCTTCTTGTGCTTGGGTGCACCAGAGGTGTCGAATTTCGGCTTGCCCGGCTTCTTCGCCCATGGCTTTGCATCATGCGGGGCGGTCGGGCGCTGATCGGCTGCTGCCGGTGCACGTTTTTCGAATTTGCGCTTCGGCGCGTTGGGATCGAACGGCGCCTTGCCGCGATGCGGCTTCTTGTCGGGGCTTGGCGGCTGATAGCCGGCGCGCGACAGATCGGGCGTACCGTCGAGCCGCTTCACCAGGATGTTGCCTTGCAGCTTCCGGTCGGGACCGATCGCGGCCAGGAAGCGGTCTGCCCAATCCGCTGCGATCTGCACGTAGGTCTCTTCCGGCTGCATCTTGATGGCGCCGATCTCTCGCTTCGAGATGCTGCCGGTGCGGCATAGCATCGGGATGAGCCAGCGCGGCTCGGCATTCTGCCGGCGCCCGATCGACAGCGAGAACCAGACGCTGTCGCCGAAATCGTCGCGGCGGCTGGGCGCCTCGTCGCGGCGCGCGAAACCTTCGCCCGCCGGTCTTTCACGCGACGGCGTGAAGGGCGCGATCTCCATGAGGTCCTCGGGGGCCGAGCGGCTGGCGCGGCACTGGCGCACGAAGGCAGCGGCCACCTGTTCGGCGCCATGCCTGGCGAGCAGCGCGTCGATGAAGGAGCGCTCGTCCTCCTTCACCGGCTCATCGAAAGCCGGATCGGCAAGGATGCGCTCGTCGTCGCGCCGCATCACGTCGTCGGCCGAGGGCGGGCTCGCCCATGTCGCCTTGAGGCCGGCGTTCTGCAACAGCCGTTCGGTGCGCTTGCGGGCGCTGTTGGGCACGATCAGCGCGCTGACGCCCTTGCGCCCGGCGCGGCCGGTGCGGCCGCTGCGGTGCAGCAGCGTTTCCGGGTTGGTCGGCAAATCGGCGTGGATGACCAGCTCAAGATTGGGCAGGTCGATGCCGCGCGCCGCGACATCGGTGGCGATACAGACTTTTGCGCGGCCGTCCCGCATCGCTTGCAGCGCATGGCTGCGCTCATTCTGGCTGAGCTCGCCCGACAGGGCGACGACGGAGAAGTTGCGGTTGTTGAAGCGCGCGGTCAGATGATTGACGGCGGCACGCGTGTTGCAGAACACCAGCGCGTTCTTGGCTTCGTAATAGCGCAGCACATTGATGATGGCGTTCTCGCGGTCGGGCTGGGCGACGCTCAGCGCCCGATATTCGATGTCGAGATGCTGCTTCTCCTCGCCGGCGGCCGAAATGCGCACCGCATCGCGCTGATAGCCCTGGGCGAGCGTGGCGATCGAGCGCGGCACCGTGGCCGAGAACATCAGCGTCCGGCGTTCGGCCGGAGCGGCGTCGAGGATGAATTCGAGGTCTTCGCGAAAGCCGAGATCGAGCATCTCGTCGGCCTCGTCGAGCACCAC
>NZ_RZPF01001010.1:0-1643 GCF_004022735.1 Mesorhizobium sp. M7A.F.Ca.AU.001.01.1.1 | reverse complement strand
CATCGGACCGCCCCGGTGAATTGCAGCCGCTGACGGGCTGGCACGACACCGGCGACATCGTCGCTGTCGACCGCGAAGGCTTCATCACCATTCGCGGCCGCGCCAAGCGCTTCGCCAAGATCGCCGGCGAGATGGTGTCGCTGGGTGCTGTCGAGATGCTGGTGCAGTCGTTGTGGCCGGAAGAACGCCATGCGGCGGTAGCGGTGCCGGACAAGAGGCGCGGCGAGCGCATTGTGCTGGTCACCACCGCCGACGACGCCAATCCCGACGAGTTGCGCAGATTCGGCAAACAAGCGGGCGCCGCCGAACTGATGGTGCCCAACGACATCGTCAAGGTCGAGGAAATCCCGGTGCTGGGTTCGGGCAAGACCGACTATGTCTCGACCCGAAAGCTGGCGATCGACAGGCTGGGGCTCGGCGTCGCGGCCTGAGTCGGATCAAGCACTTCCGCCGACCTTCTAACCTATATCCGAAGGCGGTACCTTCTCGCCCTCCAGCTTGGCGCGTTTCGAATAGGCGCGCACACTGAACGGCAGGAAGATCAGGTAGCCGGCAACCGAAGCGGTCAGCGTGTACCAGGGGTAGGTCATCAGCAGCAGTACGTAGAGCACGACACCCAGGATGATCGGCAACACCCTGTCGCCCGGGATTTTCAGGCTCTTGCCGGAATAGACCGGCAGCCGGCTGACCAGCAGGAAGGCGACCAGTATGGTAAAGCCGGTGGCGACGAAGGCCGCTGGACGACTGGGCTCCAGCCCTGTGCGCAGGAAATAGAGATAGAGCGGCAGCATCACCAGCACAGCACCAGCCGGCGCCGGCACGCCGACGAAATATTCGGACTGCCATATCGGGCGGTCGGCCTTCTCGTCGTCGAGCACGTTGAAGCGGGCGAGCCTTAGCCCGCAGGCGATGGCGAACAGCAAGGCCGCAATCCAGCCCGGCGAGCCGGCACGGTCGAGCAGGAAGGCATAAAGCACCAAAGCCGGGGCGACGCCGAAATTGACGATGTCGGCCAGCGAATCCATCTGGGCGCCGAATTTGGAGGTTGCCTTCAGCATCCGCGCCAAGCGGCCATCAATGCCGTCGAGGAAAGCGGCCAGCAGCACCATCACCACGGCCGGCTCGAAGCGGCCTTCGAAGCCGAAGCGGATGCCCGACAGACCGGCGCAGATGGCAAGCACGGTGACGAGGTTGGGCAGCACCATGCGCATCGGGATCTCGCGGATGCGCGGACCGCCGCTGGCATGGGCCTCGAACTTCTTATACTGCGTGCCCACGGCTCAGGAAATCCGCACGAGGGGTGTGCCGGCGACACCGCCGAATTCGGCCAGCACGGTTTCGCCGCCGACCGCTGTCTGGCCGACGGCAACGCGCGGCGTGGCGGTCAAGGGCAGGAAGACATCGACGCGCGAGCCGAAGCGGATCAAGCCGAAACGCTCGCCGGTGCCGATCGAGCCGCCCGCCTCGGCCCAACAGACGATCCGCCGCGCCACCAGGCCGGCGATCTGGACGGCGGCGATCGTGCCGTTGGGGCTTTCGATGACCAGGCCGTTGCGCTCGTTCTCGGTGCTGGCCTTGTCGAGTTCGGCGTTGAGGAATTTTCCGGGCCGGTGTTCGATCCTGACGATACGACCGCGTACCGG
>NZ_RZPF01001009.1:0-1653 GCF_004022735.1 Mesorhizobium sp. M7A.F.Ca.AU.001.01.1.1 | reverse complement strand
GCCGGTGACCTGCCTTCCCAATGATGACCGCCTCGAAATTCCGGAGGGCTTTCGTCCCGAGATCACTGGCTCAAGAGACCATCCGCTTTTTGCCGGCATTGAGGGCGAATGGCCGCTGCTGCTCGGCGCCAACGAGGTCGTCGCCCGCGATCGCGACGATGTCGAGGTTCTGGCGCGGCTGCCGCAGGACCAGGGCGGCCATCCCCTGCTGGTCACCGGGCGTCACGGCGAAGGGCGCACGCTGGTCTGGACGTCGGACATCGGACCGCACTGGCTGCCGAACAGTTTTGTCGAATGGCCCGGCTATGCGCGGCTTTGGACCAACGTGCTCCGCTGGGTCAGCAACGCCGTTTGATGATGTCGCCCCAAAGTGCGTTTTTGAGGCAACGACATGTATGAGAACAAAGGTTTGAAGCCGATCAGCATCACCGGGAACGGCGAGCTCGGCCGTTGCCGCCTTCGCCTCACGGTCGTTCACGGCGGATCGGTGTTGCAGTTTCCGGCAACCTGGCTGACCGCTTCGCCGAACCCGGCGAGGCCGATTTCGACCTCGCCGCGCCCCGCCAGCAGCCCGAACCGCCACGAAAGCTGGAGCCGGTTCGCGGCGACAAGGCGCCTGATGCCATCGGCGCCATCGCGCACCAGCATCCGGCCGCGCGGCCCGACCGACCAGCTTTCGTCGAACTTGCTCTCCTGATCGACCGTAATCGACATGGTGATCTTGCGGCTGGCCGAAACAGCGTCGTTCAGTTGCAGCCATTCAGTCCAATGCGGCTCGCCGTTTGCCCGGCAGGCAATCGTCAGGATCGGGCTGTAGCTCAAGGCACCGCCGCCGGTGATCAGCTTGTTGGTGGCGTAGAGCGAGGCCGTCACGAGGCCGTCTTCACTCGTGCCGAAGCGCCAGTTGTCAGGCACCGTGCCGGCCTGGGCAATGCCGCAGACCGAGATAAGGATCAGCGCGATTGCCGAAGCGTGTCCCAATTCGACGAACAGTCTCAACACGCCCTCCAACAACCAAGCGGCTTGCAATAGAAGCGCAGATAATGATCAAAGCTTGGTCGCCACAGGCCGTCGCTCGCGAAGCATGGCGGCTGTTGCAGTTTGGCAACGAAAAAGGCCGCCTCGAGGGCGGCCTTCCTGTTTCAGCGGAGCGCTGGTGTTATTCGGCGGCCTTCTTCTTCGGCGCGGCCTTCTTCTTGGGCTCTTCCGCGTCGTCGGCCGTCTTGGCGTCGGCCTTCTTGGCGGCGGCTTTCTTCGCCGGCTTCGCCTTGACGGCGGTCTCGTCCTCTTCGTCGTCGGCCATCAGCTCTTCCTTGCTGACCTTGACGTCGGTGACCGAAATCTGACCGAGCAGATGGTCGACCACCTTTTCCTCGAACATCGGCGCCCGCAGCGTGTTCAACGCTTCCGGGTTGTTGCGGTAGAACTCGAAGACTTCCTGCTGCTGGTTTCCTGGATAGCGCCGCACCTGCTCGAACAGGCCGCGCTGCAGCTCTTCGTCCGATACGGTCACGCCGGCCTTCTCGCCGATTTCAGCCAGCACCAGCCCGAGGCGCACGCGGCGCTCGGCAAGCCGCAGATACTCGGCGCGCGCCTCTTCTTCCGTCGTCTCTTCGTCGGCGAAGGTGCGTCCGGCTGCTTCCAGATCACGAT
>NZ_RZPF01001008.1:0-1658 GCF_004022735.1 Mesorhizobium sp. M7A.F.Ca.AU.001.01.1.1 | reverse complement strand
GCCTTGCCGACATGATGGCGATGTCGAGCGGGCTGGAGTTCAACGAGGATTATGGCGACGTCGCCGACGTCACGCGCATGCTCTATCTCGAACCTGACATGGCGGGCTTTGCCGAATCCAAGCCGCTGGCTGCAGAGGTCGGCAAACAGTTTTCCTATTCGAGCGGCACGGCGGTGATGCTGTCGCGCCTCTGGCAGGACGCGGTCGGCGACAAGGCCAGGGCGCTGACGTGGCCGCGCACGGCGCTATTCGAGCCGCTCGGCATGCACAGCGCGGTGCTTGAAACGGACGAGCAGGGCACCTTCGTCGGCTCGTCCTATCTCTACGCGACCGCGCATGACTGGGCGCGCTTCGGCCAGTTCCTGCTGCAAGGCGGGGTGTGGAACGGCAACCAGATCCTGCCGGCCGGTTTCGTCGACTGGATGCGCGAGCCGGCATCCGCCTCGAAGGTCTACGGCAAGGGCCAATTGTGGATCGAGGCCCCGGGCGATGAGGAAAACCCCGGCGCCGGCGTCGCGGCAGGCCTGCCCAAGGACACGTACTGGATGGAAGGCCATGACGGGCAGACGGTTGCCATCATTCCCTCGGAGCAGTTGGTGGTGGTGCGGCTGGGGCTGACGCCTGCCAAGCTTGGCTATCGGCCGCAGACGATGGTGGGGGCGCTGATGAAGGCGCTGCATTAAGGTGCATTGACATTCAGGTGAGGTCGGCCTGCAAATGGCGGTTTCACCTTGGCTAGCCGCGCGGCCCGATAACCGCCAGCCAGGCATAGCCGCGATAAAGCGTGCCGAAACGGAAGCTTGCGCCGGTTCGCCGAGATTCCGATTCCAGCACTTCGCGCAACGATTCACGCGGCGCGACGTGGAATTTTTTCAGCCAGCCGCGCAGCAGCGCACGGAACCAGCCGGGCAGCCCTTCCTGCTGGCCGAAATCGACGATGTGCAGCGAACCGTTCGGCGACAGGGCGGCAAGTGCCGCCGATACTGTTTTTTCCCAGCCGGGGATCATCGACAGCGAATAGGACACGAAGACACGGTCGAAGCGTTCGACATCGAAGAGTGCCCGGGCATCGAAATCGGTGGCATCGCCCCTAGCCAATATGACGCGACCGGACAGGCCCTCGCGGTCGATCGCCTTTCCGGCCGTCTCCAGCATTTCGGCCGAAATATCGAGGCCGAAAAAGCGCGCGTCGGGATAGTGACGGGCGGCGAGGATGACGTTGCGGCCGGTGCCGCAGCCGAGTTCCAGCACGGTGCCACCGGCAGGCACGTCGAGCCCCGAGATCATTGGGTCGCGGCCGAGCAGGTAGTATTTGCGGGTCAGGTCGTAGATGTGGCGCTGCCAGCGGTAGACGCCGTCCATCAGTTCGGCATGATTGGCCTTGAATTCGGGGCTGGCCGGCAGCTCGCTGCTGCTCATGCCGCGCGCTTTACGTAGAGATGGAAGCCGCCATAGATGGCCGAGCGGTCGCGGGCCGAAAATTCCCGCGAAGCCTGGTCCTGATAGTCCCATTGGTCGAGCAGCGAACTGGAGACGCGACCCGGCAGCAGGCTGGGCTCGGCGGCGGTGCGGAAGATGACGCGGGCGCCGGCCGAAGCCGTGCGGGTGATTTCCGCCCACAGCGCGTTGAGCTGATCGTCGGTCATCCAGTCCTGTGC
>NZ_RZPF01001007.1:0-1661 GCF_004022735.1 Mesorhizobium sp. M7A.F.Ca.AU.001.01.1.1 | reverse complement strand
ATCTTGGACATGTCGAGAATATCGTTGATGACGCCCAGCAGGTACTTGCCGCTGCTGTTGATGTCGGTGGCATATTCCTCGTAGCGCTCCGATCCGAGCGGGCCGAACAGCCCTTGTTCCATCAGTTCGGAGAAGCCGATGATGGCGTTCAGCGGCGTGCGCAACTCATGCGACATGTTGGCCAGGAATTCGGATTTGGCCCGGTTCGCCGCTTCGGCCCGTTCGGTTTCCTTCATGTATTTGCGGTTGAGGTCGACCAGTTCGCGCGAACGCTCCTCTTCGGCCCGCCGCGCGAGGCTGAGATCATGGATCGTTGCCATCAGCCGTCGCTCACTGTCGACCAGCTTCTCCTGGTGCAGCTTGATCTGGGTGATGTCGGAACCGACCGAGACGATGCCGCCGTCCCGGGTCTTCAGTTCGTTGACCTGCAGCCAGCGGCCATCGGCCAACTGCCGCTCGAAAGTGGCGCCGCCCTGCAGGCCGCTGGTGTGGGCAAGCCGCCTTTCGGAAGCAAAGGCCAGCATGCGTTCTTCCAGAGCCGCGCGCGCGGTGCCCGGCATCACGTCGCGGTCCGAAAGCCCGTTGTCCTGCTGGTATTTGGAATTGCACATGATCAGGTGCTGCGTCGAATCCCACAGCACGAAGGATTCGTTGATGTTCTCGATCGCCGTTCTGAGGCGAAGGTCGGCAGCCTCGGAACGCAGCGCCAGATGACGCTGTTCGGTGACGTCGACGGCGATGCCGATCAGCTGGATCTCCGGCGCTTCCGGATCGATGACCTGTGCCCGCGCGCGCATCCAGACCCATTGGCCATCGGCATGGCGCATGCGGAACACCTGATCGATGTGATCGATCTCGCGAGCGACGATTCTGTTGGCGAGCTCGAACAGGTCGCCGTCCTCGGGATGGATGATCTGATCGACCTCGCCGAAGGACAGCATCGTTTCGCAAGGCTTGTAGCCGAGCATGTCGTACATCGAGCGCGACCAGTACATCTTGCCGCGCACCATGTCCCAGTCCCACAGGCCGCAGCGGCCGCGAACCAGCGCCATGTCGATGCGCTGATGCGCTTCGAGGTAGATGCGGTCGGCCGCCTGCGCACGTGCCGCCTGGCCGAAATAGGCATAGAGGATGACGATCAGCACACCGGCCGTCAGCACGAACAGGGTGACGTTCAGCGAAACGGTCTTGCGCCAGGCATCGAAAACCGCGTCCTGTGGCACCAGGGCCGCCGATGCACCCTTTCCGCCATTCGCCAGGCTGACCGCGGCGTACCAATCCCGTCCGTCGATGTTGACGTCCATGACGCCCGCACGATCGCCGAACATGAACAAGGGCTGGCCGCCCTCGACGAGGCCGTCCAGAGAATGGCCCTGCCATGGCATCGAGCGTGGCGTCACCGCGACGATCTTGAAAGCGCTGTCGGTGATGACAAGCACATGGCTGCGGCCCATCGCGCCCTGACGGCTGGTGGTCTCCAGCAGATCCTGTATGGCGCCGGGCACCGTTTCCGAGGTGGTGGCGAGCGAACTGGCCAGCTGGCCCGCCGCCAGCGTCAGGATCGCCTTGGCATTGCGCTCGACATCGTCGCGCTCGTTCATCAGCGACAGCACGCGCAGCGCCGCGATGACGATCAGGAAGGTGATGATGAGGACGGGTAT
>NZ_RZPF01001006.1:0-1666 GCF_004022735.1 Mesorhizobium sp. M7A.F.Ca.AU.001.01.1.1 | reverse complement strand
TCCTTGGGCCGCTCGCCGAAACCCAGTTCCGCCGGGCGATGACTATCTCGAATGGCGACTGGTCCGTGTTCTACACCCACAAACTGTCGCTGACACTGCTGACGCTCGCCTTCATCGGTCTCGCCGGCCCGCATATCTGGGCCTTCATCGAGCATCGTCGTCGGCGCGGACCGGAGCATGTGCCCGGCGATGCCTGATCGATCCCTGATGCCATGACAGAACTGCTTTCCGGTATTCGCGTCCTCGACCTGACCAATGTCCTGGCCGGTCCCTACTGTGCCTATCAGCTGGCGCTGCTGGGCGCCGACGTGATCAAGGTCGAGGCGCCGCAAGGCGGCGACCTCGCCCGCCAGCTCGGCGGCTCGGCAAAGCTGAACAGCGCCGGCATGGGCGCCTCGTTCCTGGCTCAGAACGCCGGCAAACGGTCGGTTGTGCTCGACCTCAAGAAGCAAGCCGATCGCGAGCGCTTTTTCGATCTGGTGGCCAGCGCCGACGCACTGGTGGAGAATTTCCGCCCCGGCGTGATGGATCGGCTGGGGCTTGGCTACGAGGCACTGAAGACGGTCCGTCCGGGCCTCGTCTATTGCGCGATATCGGGTTTCGGCCAGACCGGGCCAATGCGCGACAATCCCGCCTATGACCAGATCATCCAGGGCCTGTCTGGGATCATGAGCATCACCGGCACACCGGAAGCGGCGCCGCTGCGGGTCGGCTATCCCGTCGCCGATACGCTTGGCGGACTGGTCGGCGCGTTCGCCATCGCCTCGGCGCTGGTGCGGCAGAAGACGAGCGGCGAGGGTGCCTTTCTCGACGTTTCGATGCTCGAATGCACACTTTCCGCACTTGGCTGGCCGGTTTCCAACTATCTGACCGCAGGTATCGACCCCATGCCGATGGGCAACGAGAACATGACGGCGGCACCCTCCGGTGCGTTTCGCACCGGCGACGGGCTCATCAACATCGCTGCCAACAAGCAGGAGCAGTTCGTGGCGCTGTGCCGGCTGATCGGCCGGCCGGAATTGGCTTCCGATGTCCGCTATGCAGAGCGCGAGACGCGCAAGCGCAACCGTGCGGCGCTTAAAGTCGAGATCGAGGACGCCCTGGCGGGCGCCTCGGCGGCGGCCTGGGAAGAGACGCTCAATCGCGCCGGCGTGCCTGCCGGCAGGGTGCTGACGATCCCGCAAGTGCTGGCCGAGCCCCAAGTCCTCGAGCGCCAGGTGACCGCGCATTTCGACGATGTGGCTGGCATGAAGAAGCCGCTGACCGTTTTGCGCGGCGGCTTCATGGTCGATGGCGAGGCGCCCTTGCCGACAAAGCCGCCGCCGGCGCTCGGCGAACATATGAGCGAGGTGTTCGCCGACCTGCCGCCCCGCACCAGGACAAAGGCACGCGCATGAGCGGCACGGAGAAGAAGACGGGCCGTGAGCGCGGCGAGGAATGGTGGCAGACCGACATCATCGAGATGCGGCCAGGTGTCATCCGGCTGCGTGGCTACGAGATCCAGGATCTGATCGGCCGCGTCAGCTTTCCGGCTGTCATCTGGCTGATGCTGCGCGGCGAACTGCCCAGCGAGGACCAGGCAGAATTGCTCGGCATTGCCTTGGCTGCCGCCGTCGACCATGGACCGCAGGCGCCATCGATTGCCATCGCGCGCATGGCTGCAACC
>NZ_RZPF01001005.1:0-1667 GCF_004022735.1 Mesorhizobium sp. M7A.F.Ca.AU.001.01.1.1 | reverse complement strand
TCGTGAAAGAGCTTGATGCCGGATTCCCCCGCCAGCTTGATGTCGAGCGTCAGCGCTACGTAGTCGCGGGAGCTCAGGAGCGCCTTGGCGGTGTCGATATCGGGCGCGACGTCGCTGGAAAAGCCTTCCGCATCAAGAAGTGCCGCGATCACCGCAGCGATGTCGGGCTCGTCCTCGCAGATGAGGACACGCAGGCGGCCATCGCGCTTGCGCGCCCGGCGCTCGACCAAAACCGGCTTGTCGGCCTGCCTGTGCGCCTCGGGAAGGTCGACGTGAAACGAGGTTCCCTGGCCTTCCTCGGTTTCGAAGGAAACGGCGCCCCCGAGCTTTTCGGTGATGGACTTGACGATGCTCAAGCCCAGGCCGGTGCCGCCAATTTTACGGGTGCTGGAGGCGTCCGCCTGCTCGAACTTTCCAAATATACGGCTGCGGAAAGCCTCCGGGATGCCGGCGCCCTGGTCCACCACGGAAATGCGCAGCATGTCGCGGTCACGACGCTGGAATTTCACAGTGACGGTCCCATCGGTTTGCGAGAACTTGATCCCATTCGACAGGAGGTTCGCCATCACCTGGTGCAGGCGATCCGGATCGATGTTGGCCTCGGCGCGCGGGGCATCGTCGACCAGAACGATCCTGATCCGACTGTCGGCCATGTAGTTGGAGCTGGCGGCAATGGCCTGCTCCAGGACCTGGCGGACAGGCATCTGCTTGATCTTGAAGGTGATCACGCCCGATTCGATCTTCTCCATGTCCAGAATGTCGTTGATGAGAAGAACCAGCCTTTCGCTATTGGTGTGGGCGATGTTGACGAGATTGGCGGCCTTGGGCGGCAGTTCGCCGGCCACGCCGGCCGCGATCAGGCCGAGCGAACCCCGGATAGAGGTCAACGGTGTGCGCAACTCATGGCTGACCGTGGAAATGAAATCGTTCTTGAGCTGGGCGGTGCGTTTCTGCTCGGTGATGTCGCGATTGTAGGTGATGACACCGACGATCTTGCCGGACTCGTCGCGGAACGGTGCCTTGAGGGTGTAGAGCCAGCCTTGCCGGCCATCCGGCAAAAGCGCCGGCTGATCGATCCGCAACGTCTGCCCGGCCTCCAGCGCGCCCATCTCATCCTGCCGGAACCGTTCCGCGACTTCTTTCGGATAGAAATCGAAATCCGTCTTGCCGATCAGATCGTCGACTGAAGCGGCGCCAACCATTTCGGCGGTGGCCGGATTGGCGGCGATGAAGCGGCCGTCGACATCCTTTATGTTCAGGCAATCGGGCAGTTCGCGAACCAGGGCCCGGTAGGTCAGGTTGGACATCAAGAGCTCCCGCCGGCGCTGCTGCCGATCGAGCAGGACGCCGATGATGATTGTGCTGAGGAAGCGGAACACGAGCGACGGGAACGTGCTCTGCTGCACCAGGCCGGCGACGGCTTGCGCGGGGATGACCAGAAGCGTGATCAGCCCGGCGAGAGCGACCGTTACGCCCAGACCGAATATGTCGTACATGGTGCGCGAACGGGCCGCGACGATGTGATGCCACGCGATACCGACGATTGCGGTGATGAGGATACCCATGACCCCGGCGCTGGCGCCCTGCCCGCCGAGATGGACGCGATAGGCAATGGAGCCGACCGTGGCGATCAGCATTGCCGGCCATCCGCCGAAGAACGCGGCCGC
>NZ_RZPF01001004.1:0-1678 GCF_004022735.1 Mesorhizobium sp. M7A.F.Ca.AU.001.01.1.1 | reverse complement strand
GCGCGCGGTGCTCTACGCTTGCTGCGATGCAATATCAAGTGCCGTCGCGTAATGGCTGCCATGCCTGCCATGCGAGGCTGCCCATCGCTACCATCCGCAGGCCTTGAGGAACCGACCCACCGTACCGGCCATGCCATACTCCAACGCGTCGGCTGTCAACCCATGTCCGATCGACACTTCGGCCAATGCCGGAATGCGCTTGACCAGCGCCGGCAGGTTGCCGACCACCAGATCGTGCCCGGCATTGACCTGCAGCCCGGCGGCAAGCGCGGCGTCAGCGGTTTTTCCCAGCCTTTCCAGCTCTTTGGCGGCTTTGGCGGAATCTGTGTGATAGCTGCCATATGGACCTGTATAGAGCTCGATGCGGTCGGCGCCGGTGTCGCGCGCGGCCGCCACCCAATCGGGATCCGGATCGGAAAACAGCGACACGCGAAAGCCCCCCTTCTTCAGGCGCTTGACGATTGGTGTGAGGAACGCGGCCTGGGTTGCGAAGTTCCAGCCATGGTCCGATGTCGCCTGGGCCGGATCGTCCGGCACCAAGGTCACCTGTTCAGGCTGATGCTTTTCCACAAGCAGCAGGAAATCCTCGGTCGGATAGCCCTCGATGTTGAATTCCGCGCCCGGAAACTCGTCGTCGATCAGCGACCGGATCTCAGGCACATCGGAGAGTCTTGTGTGCCGCTCGTCGGGGCGTGGATGCACTGTCAGCCCGTGCGCTCCGGCCGCCAGCGCAATGCGGCCGAGGCCGGTGACGCTTGGCCACGGCAGGTCGCGCCGGTTGCGCAGCATGGCGATGGCATTGAGGTTGACGGAGAGCTTTGCAGGCATGCGGGTGGCCTCGGAAATCGTTAGACGCGCCCACCTATAATGCCTTTGACGGGAACAGTAATGCCTTTGGTGGGAACAGACTGGGGGTTTCGGGTGTTCCAAGCCTGATGAACCAGCGGGGAAAGGTAGCGCCGATGAATTTTCTTGATGAGGTGCCGGCAATCCGCCGTATCGAGACCAGCCGTGACGACCTTTTCGCCATCGATGTCGTCGGGCACGTTTCCGCGGCCGATGGTGAAAATCTTTTCGGATTGCTGGAGGCAGCCTACGCCCTGCATCCGCGCGTCGATGTGCTGGTGCGCCTCGTCGACCACGACGGCGTCGACTGGGCCGACATCGCTGACGAGACCCTGAAGCAGGGCGCCATTCATGCATTGGAACATGTCGACCGTTGCGCGACGATCGGCGAACCGGACTGGATAGCGGACGCACAACGCTTTCTGCCGTCCTCACCACCCATCGAAATCAGGCATTTCAGGACGGAGGACGAGGCTGCCGCCTGGCAATGGCTTGCCGCACAGCCTATCGGGGCAACAGCATCCGGCGCCCCTACCTGACGATCGTCAGCCGCTCGGCCGCCCGCGTGATGGCGGTGTAGAGCCAGCGCTGGCGGGTTTCCTTGAAGGCCCAGCTTTCATCGAACAGCACGATCTCGTTCCACTGTGAGCCCTGCGCCTTGTGCACGGTCAGCGCGTAGCCATAGTCGAAATCGTCGAAGCGCTTCTTCTGCTGCCAGGGGATATCGGCGTCCGGATCCTCGAACGCCGCCTTGAGCAGCTTGATCTTGGCGACGCCGCGATCCGGATCGTCCTCTTCCGGCGACACCAGAAGGTTGATGCCGGGCTTCACC
>NZ_RZPF01001003.1:0-1683 GCF_004022735.1 Mesorhizobium sp. M7A.F.Ca.AU.001.01.1.1 | reverse complement strand
GCGCGGGGTGATCGGTGACTTCCGCGCACCGTCGACCATCCGTTTCGGCTTCACGCCGCTCTATGTCAGCTACAAGGATGTGTGGCTGGCGGTTGAGGTTCTGGAAGACATTCTGCGCACGGGAGCATGGAAGGACCAGCGTTTCGCCGTCAAGGAAGCCGTTACCTGACGCACCGATCCCGGCGATCCGCCGTCGCTGCCCTCACTGCCTGGCAAATGACGGAGAGCTGAATTTCCAGCCAAAATGCCCAACTGACGTTGGCGTTTTGGCTCCGTTTCGTTCACGGCCAACGAACGTCCCGAAGGTTGCAATCGCCCCTTGTCGAGGTCGATCGACAGATAATGCCAAGCTTTGGTAGGGGATAAGCCACAGGTCATTAACCATAACAATTTCAATGTGAGCAGGCGCATTGCCGAAGGTGGCGCCCGTCGATCGTAACCCGCTGGCAAGCGCCAAATAATTTCAGCAGCCTTAACAAATTCATTAAACTTTAAACGGTTGCAGAACACAACTGGAACAGATAGTGTTTGTTCTGGGTTTGTTTTTCGATTCTGGTTTCAGGGAACCTGGGGGCCGCCATGCTGACACGCAAGCAACATGAACTGCTGATGTTCATCCATGAACGCCTGAAGGAGAGCGGCATTCCGCCATCCTTCGACGAGATGAAGGAGGCGCTCGACCTTGCCTCCAAATCCGGGATTCATCGGCTGATCACGGCCCTTGAGGAGCGCGGCTTTATCCGCCGGCTGCCCAATCGGGCCCGCGCGCTGGAAGTGCTGCGGCTGCCGGACTCCATCGCGCCAGGCCTCAATGCGGCAAAGAAGTTTTCGCCAAGCGTCATCCAGGGCAGTCTTGGTCAGGGTGGTGCTCTTGGCCGGCAGATCAAGCCGGCGCCTTCGCGGATGCCTTCGCCCGGCAATGACGACGATGCGGTCTCTGCCGTTTCGATCCCGGTCATGGGTCGCATCGCCGCCGGCGTGCCGATCGATGCCATCCAGCATCAGACGCATTCGATTTCGGTGCCGCCGGACATGATCATGGGCGGCGCGCACTATGCGCTGGAGGTCAAGGGCGATTCGATGATCGAGGCCGGCATCTTCGACGGCGACACCGTTATCATCCGTAACGCCGACACGGCCAGCCCCGGCGAGATCATCGTGGCGCTGGTCGATGAAGAGGAAGCGACGCTGAAGCGGTTCCGCCGCAAGGGCGCCTCGATTGCCCTCGAAGCCGCCAATCCAGCCTATGAGACACGGATTTTCGGGCCGGACAGGGTCAAGGTGCAAGGCAAGCTCGTCGGCCTGATCCGTCGCTACTGAGACGGCTGTGGGTTGACCACTGGCTTCTCGGGTTTCTTGAAGGGTGCCAGCCCCCTCGCCTCGCGAGAGTATCTGCGTTGCGTGTGCCAGGGCCGATATGGGCTGTCCACCGCGAAGCTGATCGTCGCCGGCGTGGTCGCCGATTGGCGATCGAAGAAGACCGCGGCACTGCCTTTGCGAGCCAGTTGCCGCTTGGTGATGACGAGAACCAGCGGGTTGTGACAGGCGTCATAGGCGGTGGCGTCGTTGACGACGATCAGTTCGGCGAAGCCGCAGGCTTTCCAGGTGTCCTTGCGGTCCTCGACATAGGCAATGATCGCACCGGACATGTGCCTGGCCACGCAAACGCCTGAGGAGCAATAG
>NZ_RZPF01001002.1:0-1684 GCF_004022735.1 Mesorhizobium sp. M7A.F.Ca.AU.001.01.1.1 | reverse complement strand
GTGATCGTCGCCGGCGAAAGCGGTGGTGTCGGCCTTGCCGGGCTGATCCGGGCGGTGGCCGACAACCGGGCCGATCTTGGACTTGACGGCAAATCGCGGGTGCTGGTGATCAACACCGAAGGCGCCACCGACCCGCATCGCTACGCCGAACTGGTTGGCATGAACCCGGCCGATGTGCTGGAAGGCAAGATGACAGCCGAGGCAACGGCATGATCGCCATCGATGCGCAGCGCCTGCTCGGCCGCATCCGCGAACTCGGCGCTGTTGGCCGGGATGTCGAGGGCAGGCTGACCCGGCTGGCCGCCTCAGACACCGACAGGCAGGGCCGCGACCTCTTCGTCGGCTGGCTTCGGCAGGCCGGGCTCGATGTCGCCATCGACCGGGTCGGCAACATTTTCGGCATCTGGCAAAGCCCGGAAAACACCGGGCAAGCGCCGCTGCTCATCGGCTCGCACATCGACACCGTCATCGATGCCGGCATTTATGACGGCTGCTACGGGGTGCTTGCCGGGCTGGAAGTGATCGAGACGCTCAAGGCGACAGGCTTTTCGCCGTCGCGCCCGGTCGCGGTCGCCGCTTTCACCAATGAGGAGGGCGTACGCTACACACCCGACATGATGGGCTCGCTGGTCCACGCCGGCGGCATCGATGCCGAAACGGTGCTGGCGGCCGTCGGCACCGACGGCAGCGTGCTCGGGCAGGAGCTTGCCCGCATCGGCTATGCCGGCGACCGGGAACCCGGCTTCCTCACGCCGCACGCCTATCTCGAACTGCATATTGAGCAAGGGCCGGTGCTGGAGCGCGAAGGCTTGCCGGTCGGCGCGGTGGAGAATCTGCAAGGCATCTCCTGGCAGCGCATCACAATCGACGGCGTCGCCAACCATGCCGGCACCACGCCGATGTCGATGCGCAACGATGCCGGCCACGCCGCCGCCCGGGTCATCACCTTCCTGCTCGACCGGACCAAAGCCTCGAACGCGCCGACCGTCGCCACCGTCGGCACGATCCGCTTCGAGCCGAATGCCATCAATGTCATCCCTTCGCGCGCGGTCTTCACCGTCGATCTGCGCGATCCCGACGAACAGCGCCTGCAGGCGGCGGAAGCGGCGCTTGCCGCCTATCTCGAGCAGCTTGCCGCCGCTGAGAACGTGACGGTTTCGGTCGAGCAACTGGCCCGCTTCGAACCGGTGATCTTCGACCTGCGCATCGTCGAACAAATCGAGGCCGCCGCGAAACGCCGTGGCCTCGGGGTCAGGCGCATGACATCAGGCGCCGGCCACGACGCGCAGATGCTGGCGTGTATCGCGCCTGCGGCGATGATCTTCGTGCCGAGCGTTGGCGGCATCAGTCACAGTCCTCGCGAACACACCGATGACGCCGAGCTTGTTGCCGGCGCCAACATCCTGCTTGATGTGGCCGCGCAACTGGCAAAGTAGGTCAGAAGGGGCAGAAGCAGAAGGGGCAGAAGAATGTCTGAACTCGATCGCGACGCGCTGAAGCAGGAGATGATTTTCTGGCGGCGCGATCTGCATGCACACCCGGAATTCGGCTTCGAGGAGAAGCGCACCGCCGCCTTCGTCGCCGCCAAACTGCGCGAATTTGGGTTGGACGATGTCACCGAAGTCGTCGGCGGCACCGGTGTCGTCGGCACGCTGAAGAGCGGCAGCGGCAACCGGGCGATTGC
>NZ_RZPF01001001.1:0-1686 GCF_004022735.1 Mesorhizobium sp. M7A.F.Ca.AU.001.01.1.1 | reverse complement strand
CCGGGCATGTATTCGGCCCTCGCCGGCTTCATCGAGCCGGGCGAGACGATCGAGGCGGCGGTGCGCCGCGAGACGCTGGAGGAGGCCGGCATCCGGCTTGGCCGCGTCGTCTACCACGCCAGCCAGCCCTGGCCGTTCCCCTATTCGCTGATGATCGGCTGCTTCGGCGAGCCGCTCAATGACGATATCCAGGCCGACCTCAACGAGCTTGAGGACTGCCGCTGGTTTTTTCGCGACGAGGTGCGCCGGATGCTGGAAAGGACGCACCAGGACAATCTGATCACGCCGCCGAAAGGCGCCATTGCGCATCACCTCATCCGCGCCTGGGTCGATTCAGAATGATGGCAGCGAACACCTAAAGACATTGCAGGAGCAGGACATGATCCGTCACACCGTCGTTTTCACGCTGAAGCATCCGCCGCATTCGCTGGAGGAAAAGCGGTTCCTGGTCGACGCCAAGAGGATCCTCACCGCGATCAGGGGCGTCACGCATTTCGAGCAATTGCGGCAGATCAGCCCCAAGAACGACTATCGTTTCGGCTTCTCGATGGAGTTCGCCGACCAGGCCGCCTACACCAGGTACAACGACCATCCAGACCATGTCGCCTTCGTGCGCGACCGCTGGGTGCCGGAGGTCGAGACCTTCATGGAGATCGACTATGTGCCGCTGGGCGCGGTGATCTAGTCCGCAACCTTCCACTGCTCACGCGACTCGCTGGCCGGATAGACGCCGAGAATGCGCACTTCGCGCGAGAAGAAACGAAGCTCGTCCAGCGCCAGCTTGACCAGCGGGTCGTCGGGGTGGCCCTCGATGTCGGCGTAAAACAGCGTCGCCGTGAAAGCGCCCAGCTGGTAGCTCTCCAGCTTGGTCATGTTGATGCCGTTGGTGGCGAAGCCGCCCATGGCCTTGTAGAGCGCGGCCGGCACGTTGCGGACGCGGAAGATGAAGGTCGTCATCATCTTGACGTCGGGCGAAGGACGCTCGGCCCATTGCTTGTTCTTGGTCAGGACGACAAAGCGGGTGACGTTTGAGTCGGTGTCCTCGACGTTTTGCTCGATGATATCGAGCCCGTAGAGGGTCGCGGCCAGGGCCGGCGACAGCGCCGCCATGCTGCGGTCCTTGACCTCGGAGACCATTTTGGCGGCGCCGGCCGTGTCGCCGGCGACGATCGCCTTCCAACCGTTCTTGCGAACGTATTTGCGGCACTGGCCAAGCGCATGGATGTGGCTGTGCACCGTCTTGATCTCGTCGCGCTTGACGCCTGGCAGCACCATCAGCTGGAAATGGATCGGCAGGAAATATTCGCCGACGATGTGCAGCTTCGATTCCGGCAGGAGATGATGGATATCGGCGACGCGCCCGGCAATGGTGTTCTCGATCGGGATCATGGCGAGGTCGGCCTTGTTGGTCTCGACCGCGTTGAAGGCATCCTCGAAGGTCGGGCAGGGCAACGGCTCCATCGAAGGGAACATGTTGCGGCTGGCGGTGTCGGAATTGGCGCCCGGTTCGCCCTGGAAGGATATTCTGTTGGTCTTTTCAGGCATGCCGATATCTCAGGTTGAAAGGATTGTTCTGGCGCGTTCGAGGTCTTCAGGCGTGTCGACGCCGAGCGGCAGCGACTGGACGATCTCGGCGTCGATGCGCATGCCGGCTTCCAGCGCCCGCAACTGTTCCAGCCGCTCGCG